>NZ_JBVVQE010000013.1:0-129961 GCF_055811435.1 Mesorhizobium sp. WSM4837 | reverse complement strand
TTGCCGAACAGGATGCGATCGCCGGCCTTGACGTCCAGCGGGACGAGCTTGCCGGCTTCGTCGCGGGCGCCGGAACCGACGGCGATGATCTCGCCTTCCTGCGGCTTTTCCTTTGCCGTGTCGGGGATGATGATGCCGCCGGAGGTCTTGGATTCGGATTCGACCCGACGAACGACCACGCGGTCATGCAGCGGCCGGAAATTCGACTTTGCCATTTTGGATATCCCTGGTGCGGAGGTTGAAAGGTTCTCCGTTGCCGGAGCGTGGTTAGCACTCGCCAGTGGAGAGTGCTAACGTGGCGCTGAAATAGGCTGCGGGCTCGTACTAGTCAAGACGTACGAGGGGACGGCCGAAGAGCAAAGGATTTGGAATCGGCGCGGAAGCCTCGCCCCCGTTACGGTGCATCCAACTGCCTAAGCGAGCGTTTCGGCCGTAAGCTCTGGGCCAACTTTCGTCTCTGTTTGGAATGTGAAATTATGTGAAATTAGTGGCCAAGCAGTCGGCCGGAATCGATGGCCAGCCAAACAGTCTTGAGCTTTTTGCAATTCATCAGAACCTAAGTGGCATCGCCCAAAGGAGCGCTTATCGCAATCGATGGTCTGCAAATGCCTGCCGAAGCGCCTGGCAATCCTAAAGCAAGGCGCTCGCAATTTGCTCGTTCGGTAGGTTCCGATCAGCAGGTCGATAGGAATGCTCGTTTTGAGGACGATGTTTGGGATTTCGTGATCGAGGTGGATTGTTTCCGTGGTGAGGTTTGCGTCGGCGATTAGATAGACAAGATGGCGCGCCCGTCCAGTGCGCCTACCGCGCGAATCTCTCCCTTCACGAATTCCGCCGTGAACGCAGCGCGTTGAGCCGCAACGGCACCGGAAAGCCTTGACGATCATGCCGGGTACTGGCGTGTGCTGCGATGTTGTAGGTGGTCACGCGGGCCTTGACGTCATTGCGACGGTAAATGAGCAGCGGGGACCGGGTTGGGGGGCTTGGGGTTAGTCCCCGCTGCTTTGAGCTGCCTTCGCAGGGTGCAGTGGCAGCACAACTAAAATAGTGACTGAGCGATGACAGGACCCAGACAGCGGAGCCTTGGGCACCCTGTCAGTCTTACATCGGCTAGTGCCGCCCCCCAAGGCTACCCGGGCGGGTGTCTCAAGAGTGCGGCCGGGGACGGACCTTCAAAGATTGCGACTTCCGCACCCCAGCCTACACTCCGGCCTGACGCGCGTGCCCACCCAATGACGAGTGCCCACCCAATTGACCCCAGCGTCAAGCGACAGGTCATTAGTAGCCGATAAAGATCGCCCCCAAATCGGCCGCTTGGGCTAGCTCGGATAGACAATTCGGGTGAGCGGGTTCAACGGGGTCAAAAGGAGGGGTCGGAATATCCGGGCCAAATTTTCTTACGACCCATCGGATAACAGGCTCATGCGTGGCACCCCCCGTGCCCCTTCGGTTTCACCACACAGGCCCGAGCGAGACGAGCCGCCAGACGCCGAGAGGCTGCCCGGTGGCGGTACCTCAGACCGACATGAGCACGCGCTGGCGGGGCTATCCTTGTCCAGCGGTTGGAGTGCGGAGTGTGCGTAGGGCATACCAATCGGGTCGCCTCCTTGCGGCTGTCGTCAGTGCAACGTAGCTACCGGGTAACGAAATGGAGGGGTCTATGTTTCTATGGCCGCATTGCGCTCCTGGTCCTCAGGCCGCTCCCGGTACCGCCCTTCCTGCTTGGCCTTCCGGATACCCTGGGCCTGCCGCCGCCGCCTGTCGTCATAGTCCTTGCGGGCAATCGCGGCGATCATGTCCAGCATCATCCCGTTGATGGCCTCCTGCATTCGGCCGGTGAACTCGTCGGTTCCGCTTGAAGCCATGCTCCAGGAGGTGGGGAGGTCGAGACTGGTCTTCGTCTGCGCGATGTGGATCACCGGCTTCGACGTGCCAACCTGCTCGACGATCCATCTCGACAAGCCAATGAAGAACCACACTCTGATGCAGACGATCGCGCGCGGGAACCGAGTTGCGCCCGGCAAACAAGCTGGTCAGCGCGGATCGATCCGCTGCGCGACCAAACGCAGTCGTTGCGCGTGTGCAAGGTCGAGGAGGCGATCTTCAAGTTTACCGATCCCAACATTGCGGGGAATCCAAGCTCACGCGGCGACTCGCGCCCGGTCGGCCGGATTTCCAATAACCATCCGCAGGAAACATCGCGGAGCGAACCGACGCCGGCAGACGATCAATGACAAGCGTCTGAATTGTGACGACCTGCTCGCGCCCATAGGCCCCTTCGGCGACATCCCGCCAACGAACGCGTCCGCGCTGGCGAACCCAACGGACCTCGGCGACGGTGATATGCATATAGTCGCCGGCAATGCCAGGCCACGATCAGATCCATCGCAGCTTCGTTGCGCACCGGGACGACCGCGGCGACGGAGCACATAGCCTTCGGCCTGTTGGCCTTCGCGATACATTGGTTTTCGCGCGCAAGCGTCCACACCGCGTCTGCCGCTCCCTTCGCGCTGCTGTATTCCTCTATGAGCCTTTTCGCGATCGCCTCCCGCGTGGCGTCGTCCATTGACGCTGCATGCTCTCTGCGTAGCCGAAAGGCCTCGAGGAATCGCTGGTGCAAGGAAGAGACTGCCATCCGGAACTCGTTCACAATGTCGTTGATCACTGCTTGTGCGACAGAGGGGTTGGCGGGCCTTCGTTCTGAATGATCTTGAGTGAAACGGAGCCGGGTCGGCTGCTTACGTCGACCGCTTAGGAAGAGGCGACCGTCGCGCGTTGGGCCGAGCAGCACGGAAATGGCTGCAGAGAGATAGCACGCGGGTATAGATATTGGGACATGCGAACAGCGTGTCGGAGGAGCACCGTGTCGATGTCATCATCGGCATCGACGTAGATGCCGCGCATCAGCTTCACCAGTTTGCCCGTCTCTGCGTGTCTTCTCGATCGTTTCCCCGACCAGATGGAGAGGCATTCTAATTTTTCCGTACTTCAGTACGCGAAAGTACTGCCGAGAAAGCCTTTCTTGGGTCGTCTTCCGAGCGGAAACGTTGAAGGACAGAGGATCATTGGGCCTATGTGTCCACGCTAGCACGGTGATTCATCCTAAAAAATGCACGACAAGCTCCATCGAACAGGAGATTTGTCGTCAACCTGCCAGCGTATTACGTGATGTTGCTAGCACCGAAGAATTTCAAGCATCAAAAACTTGCCAATGAACGACCTCAAAAAGGTGTGCCCACACAATGTCACAGCAGATGAGAATGCGAAGCTTTGGTCGATCGAGGATCGACAGGATTCGACACGACACCCATCTCCTGCCAGCCCATTCCCGTCTACTCGACCTAGGGCTGTCGAGCATGAGCAAGACCGTCCTTGCCTTATGGTCTGTGAACTCCGGCTTTGACCTCGCCGAATGGCAGTCGTAAATAATGCAGTCAAAAGTGTGCATACCGCGACGGCGACCACATTGTTTTAGTCTTTTCAACAGCCTAAGAATCTGACGGTATTCTTGACGGTATTCATTGGAAAGATGATAAGATTTTATCAATCAAAACAAGCAGTTATAGACCTAATTGATCATTGAGTGGGAGTAGGGGAAAGACCTAATAAATTCGGCGAAGCGGCTGTTTTGGAGTAGATTAGCGTAGGATCTTCGGCGGTCCGGGAGTTCATCTGCCGCACATGATCAATGACGATCCTGATCGTCTTGTCACAGTAACGCCCGCCATAGTGATTCCACCGTTCACTCGATCGACCCGGATGTTTTACCACGAAGGATTCGCGTCCGACGCTGTGATGTCGCCCGGCATATTCTTCTGTTTCGAGGACCAGGCCCTGGAGCAGGCGCTTGAACAGGCGCGCCGGGTGCGTCACCTTCCAGTGCTCAACCGGCAGAAGCGAATGACGGGGCCTCATCTCGCTGAGTGATATCGCTCTGAAGGGCGAAAGTTCGAGCCTCGCGCCGCTTGCCAAAATCGCTGCACCGGACGCTGAACGGCACCTGCACGCCGCCTGAGGTTTCAGCGGCGGCGCTTGCGAAAATAGACGAAAGCGGCATGCCTTTAGAGGAACCAGGCATGCCGCCCATGAGTCCGACGGAATCGGCTTCCCTTGGAAATCCGTGGCGGCGCTCTCGGCTGATCGATGAGCATCGGCGCCGGCAAGGGCGACCCCTGTAGCAGGCGGCGATTTGTGTAAGCCAATCATGAAGGCCTACCGCCAGAAAGCACTGTGGCCTGAGATTTCAAGTCGGACTTGAAATATCAAGGCGCGCGGCGCACGATGGCGCAGAAATGCACCGAGAGGGAGACGGGGCGGAGGGCTGGAGCGTAGCAGCGCTTGGAGGAAGCCATGAACGTCAAAGCGATTCTCGAGGACAAGGGTCGAGCCGTCGAGACGATTGGCCCGAACGAGACGCTCGCCGTGGCGATCAACAGGCTCGCCGAGCACAGGATCGGCGCACTGGTCGTTACCAATGGCGATCGCAAGGTGGTCGGCATTGTGTCCGAGCGCGACGTCGTCTGCGCCTTGGACAAGCATGGGGCTGCGGCGCTGGAGCAGAGTGTCCGTCACGCAATGACCGCCAATGTCAAGCTCTGCACCGAGAACCACACGATCAACCAGGTCATGGAGATCATGACCACAGGCCGCTTCCGCCACCTGCCCGTGGTGAAGAACGGCCAACTGGACGGCATCGTCTCGATCGGCGACGTGGTGAAGAAGCGCATCGAGGAGGTCGAGCACGAGGCCGAAGAGATTATTCATTACATCTGGGCGGGGTAAGTTCGCCAAAGGCCCGCCGTCTGGCCGCGACGTCCTTTTTTCAGGGTTTCTGATCCCGTGCCGAACCTCCTTCGGCAGCCTGAATAACGGATAGGCAGGCTGCGGGATCGCACACCGTATCAGATGCTGAGACTTGGGCATAACGTAGCGCCAAACCATGTAATCTTGAGAAAAATTCGGTACTAGGGCACAATTTGTAGACGCATCTGAAGTGCGCAGCTATCTCAAACCCGGCCGCCTTGCGCCGAGTGACAGATCGCGGCGGAGGGTTGGCGTCGATGGATCAGGCGTTCTTTCTTCTGTTCGCTGCGGCGTCCGTGATCACGGCACTGACCGTGGTCCTGGCGCGGAATCCGGTTCACAGCGCATTGGCGCTGATGGCGTGTTTCCTGCAGATCTCGGCAATCTTCGTCTTGCTCGAGGCACCGTTGCTCGCTGTCATCCAGATCTTCGTCTATGTCGGCGCAATCATGGTCCTGTTCCTGTTCGTGATCATGATGATCGATGTGCGCGAAGCGGTATTGCAGCGGTTCTTGCCGGGCGGCAACCTGCCGGCTCTGGTGCTGCTCGTCCTGCTTGGGGTCGAGATGCTTGTACTGGTGCTCTGGAGCGACCGCTTTTCGGTCACGGAGCCCGTCGCGATGCGCGGCGGCGATCAGATCAGGCAGCTCAGCATGACACTTTTCGCCGACTATCTCCTACCGTTTGAAGCCGCCTCCGTGATCCTGCTGGCGGCCCTGGTCGGCGCCATCGTGCTGGCGCGGAAGGAGCAGGGGTGATGGTTCCGCTCTGGTGGTATATTTTGCTCGGAGTGGTCCTGTTCGTGATCGGAGCGGCGGGCGTGCTGCTCAGGCGCAATATCCTGGTCGTGCTGATGTCGCTGGAGTTGCTGCTCAACTCGGTCAACATCAATTTCATCGCTTTCGGGCGTTACTACGACGATTTCCGCGGGCAGATCTTCGCGATCTTCGTCATCGCAATCACCGCGGCGGAGGTTGCGGTCGCCCTCGGGATTCTGGTCGCCCTCGTGAGGAACAAGTCCACCCTCAAGGTCGACGACGTGACCATGATGAAAGGATAGCGGCTTGGACCCGGTGATATCGATCCGGCCGCTGCTTGCCGTCGGCGTCGCAGGCCTGGCGGCCCTTGCAGTTCTCGTTCTGAACAACCGCGAGAAACTCCGCGATCTCGTCTCGCCCTTGGCCGCGATCGCCATGTTCGCAATTGTCGCCTCGATGGCACCCACGGTGCTGGCCGGCGGGACGGTCGATTTGCGCCTGTTCGAGATTCTGCCGGGGATCGACTTCGCTTTCCGGGTCGATGCGCTCGGCATGGTGTTTGCCACCGTCTCGTCGCTCTTGTGGATCGTGGCGGCGATCTATTCCATCGGCTACATGCGCCACTTGAACGAGCACGCGCAGACCCGGTTCTTCGCCTGCTTCGCCGCCAGCCTCGCGGCGGCCGTCGGGGGCGCCTTCGCCGCCAATCTGTTCACGCTGGTGATCTTCTACGAGGTGCTCAGCCTCGTTACCTATCCGCTCGTCTATCACCATGAGGACGAAGAGGGATGGACGGGTAGCCGCAAGTACCTCGTCTATTTGATGGGGGCGTCGAAAAGCGTGCTTCTCGCCGCGCTGGCGCTGACCTACCATCTGGCGGGGTCGCTCGACTTCGTGCCAGGCGGGCTGCTGGCCGGGGTCGATGCCTCGCCGGCGCTGCTGACCGTGGTCTACTTCTGCTATCTGTTCGGCTTCGCCAAGGCCGCGGTGATGCCGATGCACGCCTGGCTGCCTGCCGCGATGGTCGCGCCGACACCGGTCAGCGCACTCTTGCATGCGGTGGCCGTGGTCAAGATGGGCGTGTTCTGCGTGCTGCGGGTGGTGTTCCATGTCTTCGGCACGGGGCTGGTGGACGGGCTGGGGCTCGGCATCGCAACGGCCTATCTGGTCTCGTTCACCATCCTGATGGCGTCCATCTACGCCCTGACGCGGGACGACCTGAAGGCGCGGCTCGCCTATTCGACGGTCAGCCAACTCTCCTACATCGTGCTGGGCGCGGTCCTGCTGTCGCCGGTCGCGATGGTTGGCGGGATCATCCACATTGCGGCGCATGCGTTCTCCAAGATCACGCTCTTTTTCTGCGCCGGGTCGATCTATTGCGCGTCCGGCAAGCGGAACATCAGCGACATGGCCGGCATCGGCCGCAGGCTGCCCTGGACGATGGGCGCGTTCTTCGTGGCCTCGCTCAGCATGATCGGGGTGCCGCCGACCGCGGGCTTCGTCAGCAAGTGGTATCTGGCGCTGGGCTCGGTGGAGGCGGGGGAGATTGCGTTCCTGGTCGTGCTCTTGGTGAGCTCGGTCCTGAACGCCGCCTACTTCCTGCCGGTCAGCTATGTCGCTTTTTTCGGGACGGAGACACAGGAAAGTCCGGCGACCGTCCGTGAAATTCCGATGGTGACGATCCCACTGGTCGCGACCGCGATCCTGTCGGTGTCGATGGGTATTTTCCCCGGCTATTTTCTCACCCTGGCGGAAGGAGTGGTCAGATGATCAGGCGTGTCGTCGATTTCTTTGGTGAGGCGAGATACGCGGAGCAACGCCGCCGGCTGTTTTATCTGGCGCTCGTTCTGATCGTCATCGCCGATTTTCTGGTCCCCCGCGAACACGCTGAATTCCTGTGGGACCGCTTGCCGGGCTGGTCGGCCGTCTATGGCTTCTTGTCCTGCGTACTGCTGATCTTCGTCTCCAAGTTCCTCGGCCATCAGGGCGGGTTGATGCGGCGCGAGGACTATTATGATTGACTTCGTCCATCCCGCCCTGCTGTTCATTCTTGGCGCCCTGCCGATCCCTTTTCTGAAAGGATCAATCCGCAAGGCCTATCTGATGTTGATTCCCGTGCTGGCGATCCTCGCCGTGCTCACCGTGCAGCCGGGCAGCTACGGCGCGGCGGAGTTCATCGGGCAGGAAATCCTGATTGCGAAGGTCGACAGGCTGAGCATCGTCTTCGCCACCGTTTTCACCATCATGGCGCTGATCGGCATGGTCTATGCGCTGCACCTGACGGGCGCCGGAGAGCATGTGGCGGCGTTCGTCTATGTTGGCAGCGCGCTCGGCGTGGTGTTTGCAGGCGACTACCTGACCCTGTTCCTGTTCTGGGAAGGTATGGCGTTTGCCTCTGCCTATCTGGTCTTTGCCCAGCGCGGCAAGCAGGCGATCCGTGCGGGGTTCCGGTATCTCATGGTCCATATCACCGGCGGCGTCGCCCTGCTGGGTGGCGTCATTCTCCACGGGCTCGCCACAGGTTCGCTGCTCTTCGGCCCGATCGAGGGGGGGATGGGCGTCGCCGCCTACCTGATCCTTGCCGGGTTCATGCTCAACGCCGCGGTGCCGCCTCTCAACGCCTGGCTGACAGACGCCTACCCGGAGGCGACCGTCACCGGAGCGGTGTTCATGAGCGCCTTCACCACCAAGACCGCCGTCTATGTGCTGGCCCGGGCGTTTCCGGGCACCGAGCTTCTCGTTTGGCTCGGCACGGCAATGGCGCTTTACGGCGTCATCTACGCGGTGCTGGAGAACGACTGCCGTCGGCTCCTGGCCTATCACATCGTCAGCCAGGTGGGCTACATGGTGGCGGGCGTCGGCATCGGTACCGAGATGGCGGTGAACGGGGCCTCCAGCCATGCCTTCGCGCATATCCTCTACAAGGCGCTCCTGTTCATGGGTGCGGGGGCGGTGATCCACGTCACCGGGCGGCGCAAGCTCACCGAGCTCGGTGGGCTCTACAGGACCATGCCGCTGACCGTGGCGCTCTACATGGTCGGCGCCTTCGCGATCTCGGCATTTCCGTTCTTCTCGGGCTTCGTGACCAAATCGATGGTGGTGGCCGCCGCCGGACAGGATCACCGCGCGCTGGTGGTGCTGGCGCTGACGATGGCATCATCTGGGACCTTCCTGCACACTGGGCTCAAGCTCCCGTACTACATGTTCTTCGGCATGGACCGGAAGCTGGAGGCGCGGGAGCCGCCCCGCAACATGCTTGTTGCGATGGGAATGGCGGCGGTGCTGTGCATCGCGATCGGGGTGTTCCCCCAACCACTTTACGCGCTGCTGCCCCATCCAGTCGACTTCGAACCCTACACCGGCGTCCATATCACCGAGAGCCTCGGCATACTGATGTTCACCGCATTGGGCTTCGTGCTGTTCCTCAGGGCGCTCGACCCCGAGAACACGATCAGCATCGACACCGACTGGTTCTACCGCAAAGGCGCGCGGCATTTCATGTGGCTCGCCGAAAAACCGCTGGCGCGCTACGAGAAGGCGGTGAGCGACGTGTCCGAGACCGCGGTGCTGCCCTTCCTACACGGAACCGCACGGGCCGGACTGCGGATCGATCTCAACGGTGTGGACGCCGTCGTGAACGGCGTCGCCCGCTCAATCCTGCGCGGTGGCGGTGCGCTGCGCAAGCTGCAGACCGGCGTCGTGACCCATTACGCGCTGGCGATGATCGTCGGTGTGATCGCAGCCATCGCCGTCTTCGCTGTGGTGTGGCGGTAGGGGTGCGATGGCGTTCCCGCTGCTTAGCCTCATCGTGTTCATGCCCGCCGCCGGGGCAGCGGTTCTGATGTTTCTCCGCAGCGACGATGCGGTGCGGTGGACGGCGCTAGGTGTCACCGTCCTCGACCTCGCTCTCTGCATCGCTATGCTGGCCGGCTTTGACACCACTACCCACGAGATGCAGTTCACCGAGACGCGCCCGTGGGTGCCCGCGCTCGGGATCACTTACGCGCTTGGAATCGACGGAATCAGCGCGCTCTTCGTGTTCCTGACCGCGCTATTGGGCTGGATCTGTGTGCTCGCCTCTTGGGTCGCGATCGACCGCAAGGTGAAGGAGTTCATGGTCAGCCTGCTGGCCATGCAGGCGCTGATGCTGGGGGTGTTCTGTGCGCTCGACCTGTTCCTGTTCTACGTCTTCTGGGAGGCGATGCTGATCCCGATGTACGTGATCATCGGCGTCTGGGGCGGCGACGGCCGGGTCTATGCGGCGTTCAAATTCTTCCTCTACACGCTGGCGGGCAGCCTTCTGTTCCTGATCGGTGTCATCGTGCTCTATTTCCACGGCGGCGAAACCTTCGACATCCGCGCCCTGATGGCGCAGGATTTGCCGTTCCGGGTCCAGTCCTGGCTGTTCTTCGCCTTCCTGATCGCGTTTGCGGTCAAGGTGCCGATGGTCCCGGTCCATACCTGGCTGCCGGACGCCCATGTGCAGGCGCCGACGGCGGGTAGCATCATCCTCGCCGGCGTTCTCCTGAAGATGGGCGCCTACGGCTTCCTGCGGTTCTCGCTGCCGATGCTGCCGGAGGCGTCGCTGTATTATTCGACGCTAATGCTTTCGCTTTCGGCGCTCGCAATCGTCTATGGCGGGTTACTCGCGCTGGCGCAGGACGACCTCAAGAAGCTGGTGGCCTATTCCAGCATCAGCCACATGGGTTTCGTGACGCTGGGTATCTTCACGTTGAACCTCCGCGGGCTCGAGGGCGGCATCCTGCAAATGTTCAATCATGGCGTAACGACGGGCGCGTTGTTTCTGTTCGTCGGCCTGATCTACGAGCGGACCCATACCCGCAGCATCGCGGATTATGGTGGGCTGATGAAGGCGGCGCCGGTCTATACCGCGTTTCTTGCGCTGTTCACCCTGTCGTCGATGGCGCTGCCGGGAACGAATTCGTTCGTGGGCGAGTTGCTGGTGCTGTCGGGCGCGTTTGCGGCCAATCTGGCCGTCGGCGCGGCCGCCGTTTTGGGGGCACTGCTGGGCGCGGCCTATCTGCTTGGCATGTACAGGAAAGTCGCGCTTGGTCCAGCCAGCATCGGCGTGCGGTTCAAGATTCGCGACGTAAACGCCCGCGAACTGGTGACGATCCTGCCGCTGGCGGTCTTCGTGCTCTGGGTCGGGCTCTATCCGAAACCTTTTCTCAACATCATCGGGCCTTCGGTGAGACATCTGCTCACGCAGGTGCATTCTAACGGGGGCGGCCAATGACCGCTGCCACGCTTTTCCAGTCGATCCTAGCGAGCCTGCCCGAGATCGTGGTGGTCACTGGGGCCTGCATCTTGCTGATTCTGGGACAGCTTGTGCCAAAGGGACAGGGGTATTTCCTCGTCTGGGCTTCCGCTGCAACCGTGCTGGTTGCGGCCCTGGCGACACTGTTACTGGCGGGCGAGGTGCGGCCGGCCTATTCGGGCATGTTTATCGCCGACCGCTTCGCGGTCTTCTTCAAGATGGTGTTCTACCTTTCGACCATCCTGACGTTCCTCCTGTCGCGAAAATATGCCGAGATCGAGGAGATCGCGTTGAGCGAATACTATGTCCTGCTGCTCTTTGCGCTTTCCGGCATGATGATCATGGCCTCGGCAACCGACCTTCTGTCGATCTATGTCGGCCTCGAGCTGATGGCGCTCTCGACCTATGTGCTCACCGGCTTCCTAAGGAAGGAGCGGCGGTCGAACGAGGCGGCGCTGAAATACGTGGTTCTCGGCGGGGTCTCGACGGGAATCTTCCTCTACGGCGTCTCGCTGATCTACGGGATCACCGGCACGACGCAGCTGGACGGGATGGCTGCGGCGGTGACCGGCGACCCGCTCGATCCCGGATTGCTCCTGGCGGTGGTCTTCATCGTCGCGGGGCTGGTCTTCAAGGTCGGCGCGGTGCCGTTCCACATGTGGGTGCCGGACGTCTATGAAGGCGCGCCGACGACAATCACGGCCTTCATGTCGGTCGCCCCCAAGGCGGCGGGGTTCGCGGTGATCCTGCGCGTGTTCCTCAACCCGCTGGTCGCCGCTTCCGACGCCTGGATCATCGTCGCGGTGATCGCGGTGGTGACGATGGCGCTCGGCAGCTTCGTGGCGCTGGTGCAGGACAATTTCAAGCGCCTGCTCGCCTATTCCAGCATCGCCCATGCGGGCTTCGCGCTCTTCGGCGTGGTGGCGGGTGGCGCCGACGGGATTGCCGGCGTGATGCTCTACCTGCTGATCTACGCCTTCATGAATCTTGGTATCTTCGGCATCGTCATCATGATGCGGAATGGCGATTTCTCCGGCGAGGTCATCGAGGACTACGCCGGCTTCGCCAAGTCGCATCGCGGGTTGGCGCTTCTGATGCTGCTCTACCTGTTCTCGCTCGCCGGCATTCCGCCGACAGCCGGGTTCTTCGCCAAGTTCTACGTGCTGGTGGCGCTCATCGAGCGGGGTTTCGTCACGCTGGCGGTGATCGCGGTGCTGCTGAGCGCCGTCGCCGCCTACTTCTACATCCGCATCGTCATGGTGATCTACATGCGCGAGCCGGAGCGCGCGTTCGAGCCTGCCCTGACGCCGTCCGTCCGCGCCACGCTCGCCTTGACCGCCGCCGGCACCATCGGCATCGGACTGTTTCCGGCGTGGTTTCTGAGGCTTGCCCAGAGTTCCGTGTTCGGCGGTTGACCACGATTGGGTTTGCAATGAACCGGCCAAGGGAATACTCTGGAGCGTACGAAAGGATGCCCTAGTCGCTGCACGAGGGCCAGCACCGCCGGCCTGAAGATTGGTCGGTCGCAGCTTGAGCAAGCCCTCGGTGGGTGACCAGGGCAGCGCGACATGACTGGAATGGAATTCCTGCCGGTTCTCTTCATGGTCGCCGGAATTGTCCTGGTGGCCGTGGTGACGCTGTTCGTCTCCTCGCTCCTGCGCCCGTCCAACCCCTATCCCGCGAAGAACATGCCCTATGAGTGCGGCATGGACCCGGCCGGCGAGGCCGCCGGGGGCCGCTTCAGGGTGCAGTTCTTCATCCTCGCAATCCTGCTGGTGGTGTTCGACGTCGAGGCGATGTTCCTGTTTCCCTGGGCGGTCGTGCTGAAGGAGATCGGGCTCGTCGGCTATGTCGAGATGTTTGTCTTCATGCTGCTGCTTATCGTGGGCTTCGCCTACGCCTGGCTGAAGGGAGCGCTGGAATGGGAGGAGTAGGCGAAACGATCCGCGACAGCGTGCTGTTCACCACCGCCGACAGTGTCATCAGCTGGAGCCGGCGGTCGGCGCTCTGGCCCGAGACCTTCGGGATTGCCTGCTGCGCCATCGAGATGATCTCGGCCGGCTGTGCCCGCTACGATCTCGACCGCTTCGGCGTGGTGTTCCGGCCTTCGCCGCGCCAGTCCGACGTGATGATCATCGCCGGCACGGTGACGCGGAAGTTCGCTCCGGTCGTGCGCCGGCTCTATGACCAGATGCCGGAGCCGCGCTGGGTCATCGCCATGGGCACCTGCGCGATCTCGGGCGGGGTCTACAACACCTACGCCGTGGTGCAGGGGGCGGAGACTTTCGTGCCGGTGGACGTGCATGTGCCCGGCTGCCCGCCGCGGCCCGAGGCGCTGATGCATGGCATCCTTCTGCTTCAGGAGAAGATCAAAAAATCCCGGGCGCTGGCCGGGACGCCTCTGGAACGGATCGCGGCGTCATGAGCGGCGAAGCCCCTCTCATCCCCGCGGCGATCGCGGAGCGTTTCAGCGGGGGGATCGACGACCTCGGTTTCGCGCACGGTGTTCATGCCTTCGCCGCGCCGTCCGGAATGATCGTCGATCTCTGCCGGTTCCTGAAGGAAAACACTATGCTGAGGTTCGATTTCCTGTCCGACATCTGCGGCGTCGATCACTACCCCGACACACCACGCTACGAGGCGGTGTACCACCTCTATTCGCTGCCGAACAAATGGCGCGTTCGGATCAAATGCCGCCTCGGCGATCCGCCGCGGGTCCCGTCAGTGACGGGGGTCTGGCGCACCGCCAACTGGCACGAGCGCGAGGCCTGGGACATGTATGGCATCCGGTTCGAGGGCCATCCCGACCTGCGCCGGATCTACATGTGGGAAGGCTTCGAGGGCTTTCCTCAGCGCAAGGACTTTCCGCTCCGGGGCTACAAGGACACGCTGAACCCGTTTGGCGCGGAAGGCCCGCCGCCGACGCAGCCCGATCTCGCCACCAAGGACATTCCATAAGGGAGGCCGTTCGAAGCCGGGAAGTGAGATGACCGAAGTCACGGAACTGAGCAGGCCGGCAGGTGAAGCGCTCGACACAAAGGAGGTGCTTCTCAACCTCGGCCCGCAGCATCCCAGCACGCATGGGGTGCTGCGGCTCGTCCTTGAGCTGGACGGCGAGTATGTCGCGCGCGTGGACCCACACATCGGCTACCTCCACCGCGGCACCGAAAAGCTGGCCGAGAGCTTCACTTACACCCAGATTTTTCCGCTAACCGACCGGCTCGACTACCTCTGCCCGCCCTCGAACAACCTCGCTTTCGCGCTAGCGGTGGAGAAGCTCCTGGGCATCGAAGCGCCGATCCGCGCGCAATATATCCGCGTGCTGATGGCCGAACTCGCGCGGATCTCCGGTCACCTCCTGATCACCGGCGCGTTGCCGATGGACCTGGGCGCCATGACCGCGTTGGTTTACGCCATGCGCGAGCGTGAAATGATCATGGACCTATTGGAGATGATCAGCGGGGCGCGGATGCACACCTCCTTCTGCCGGGTCGGGGGTGTGCGCGAGGACCTGCCCGACGGGTTCTTCCCCAAGATCAGGGAGTTCTGCGACATCTTCCCGAATCGGATTCGCGACTATGAACGGCTGGTCGAGAACAACCGGGTGTTCCTGAAGCGAACGCAGGGGATCGGCGTGATCTCGGGCGAGGACGGTATCGATCTCGGCCTAAGCGGCCCGAACCTGCGCGCTTCAGGCGTCGACTGGGACATCCGCCGCGACGAGCCTTACGAGATTTACGACCGGCTCGACTTCAACGTGATCACCCGCGACGAGGGCGATTGCTACGCGCGCTGGCGATGCCGGGTCGAGGAGATGCGCGAGAGCGTCCGGATCATCGAACAATGCCTCGACCAGATGCCCGAGGGGCCGTTCCAGATCGATATGCCGACAATCGCTTTCCCGGTGAACAAGGACAAAGTACACTGCTCGATGGAGGCGCTGATCCAGCATTTCGACCTATCGGCCTATGGCTTCAAGGTGCCGAAGGGCGAGGTCTATTCGGCGATCGAGGCGCCAAAGGGCGAGCTCGGGTTCTACATCATCAGCGACGGGTCGCAAAAACCGTTCCGGATGAAAGTGCGGGCGCCGTCATTCGTCAACCTTCAGGGACTGTTCGGGGTCAGCAATGCCCGCTACCTGGCGGACATGATCGCCGTGCTCGGCAGCCTCGACCCTGTGATGGCCGAGGTAGACAAGTAGCAGGGAATTTTGGACGAGATGAACATGCGCGAACAGATAGAGGCGGCGGCGGCGCGGTATCCCGACCAGCGCTCGGCGATCATGCCCGCGCTTCTGATCGCGCAGAAGGAACATGGTCATCTGCCCGGCCCGGTGTTGGAAGAGGTCTCCGACATCCTGGGTGTCGAGCGGGTCTGGGTCTACGAATTGGCGACCTTCTACACCCTCTTCCATACCGAGCCGGTGGGTCTGTTCCACTTGCAACTCTGCGACAACCTATCCTGTATGCTGCGCCGATCCGAGGACCTACTGAGGCATCTGGAGACTGTGCTGGGGATCGAAAAGGGCGGCACGACCCCGGACGGGCTGTTCACGCTTTCGACCGTCGAATGCCTCGGCGCTTGCGAGATGGCCCCGGTGATGCAGGTCGGCGACGACTATCACGGCGACCTCGACATTGCGCGGATCGACGCGCTCTTGGACAGGCTGCGCGCGGCGGCAGGGCAAGCGACTGGCGCCGAACTCGCCGCCGCAGGACCGCCGGGTGAATAGCCGCCATGTTCGAACCGGTCCTTCTCAGAAACATGGACGTGCCGGATGGCCATCTGCTTTCGAGCTATGAGGCCGGCGGCGGCTACCAGGCGCTGGCGAAGGCGCTGCGCGAGCACACGCCCGACGAGATCATCGACCTCGTCAAGCAATCGAACCTGCGCGGTCGCGGCGGCGCCGGATTCCCGACGGGGTTGAAATGGAGCTTCGTGCCAAAACGGGCCGACAAGCCGAAATACCTGTGCTGCAACGCCGATGAGGGCGAGCCCGGCACGTTCAAGGACCGGATCATCATGGAGCGTGATCCGCACCAGCTGATCGAGGGCATGGCGATCAGCGCCTACGCGATCGGGGCGGAAACCGCCTATGTCTACATCCGCGGGGAATACGTGCTGGCGATCCACCGGCTGGAGCAGGCGATCGCCGAGGCCCATGCGAAGGGTTATCTGGGGACACGGATTCTGGGCTTGGATTTCAATTTCGTCGTGCACATCCATTGCGGCGCCGGCGCATATATCTGCGGCGAGGAGACGGCGATGCTCGACTCGCTCGAAGGCAAGCGGGCGCAGCCCCGTCTGAAACCGCCATTTCCGGCGGTCGCGGGGCTCTACGCCAGCCCGACCGTGATCAACAATGTCGAGACGCTGGTCTGCGTGCCGCATATTGTGGCGCGGGGGCCGGACTGGTTTCGCGGCATCGGCCCTGACAAGAGCCCCGGTCCGAAGCTTTATTGCCTCAGCGGGCACGTGCGGAACCCGGGCCTTTACGAACTGCCGATGGGCATATCGCTGCGTGAACTGGTCGAGGACCGCGCGGGCGGGCCGCCGCCGGGGCGCAGGATCAAGGCGGTGATCCCCGGCGGGGTCTCGGCGCCGCTGATCCCGGAGCGCGGGCTGGATGTCGGGATGGACTTCGACTCGCTGGCTGCGGTCGGCTCGATGCTTGGCTCGGCCGGAGTGATCGTGATCGACGACTCGACCTGCATGGTCAAGGTCGCCACCCGGATCATCGAGTTCTTCCACCACGAGTCCTGCGGGAAATGCACGCCTTGCCGCGAAGGGCTGAACTGGGTGGTGAAAGTGCTGCGCCGGGTCGAGGCAGGGCAGGGCGCGCCGGACGATCTGGAACAGCTGGAAGCGCTCTGCAAGGGCATTTTCGGCAACACGTTCTGCGCTCTGGGCGACGGCGCGGCTATGGGGCTGCGGGCGGCGCTGGCGCATTTCGAGCATGAATTCGTCGCCCATATCGAGGAGGGCAGGTGCTCGTTTCACTAAGGAGCGCGCAGGGAGAAGGCCGCAAGAAGTCATGGTTAGCGTCACGATCGATGAACAAACGCTGGAAGTGGAGGCAGGCTCTACGGTGCTGCAGGCTGCCGAGCGTTTGGGCATCGAAATCCCGACCTTCTGCTATCTGAAGCGGCTGCCGGCGCTGGCCTCCTGCCGCATGTGCCTGGTGGAGATCGAAGGGCAGCGGCGGCTGCAGCCTTCCTGCGCCACCGCGGTCACCGACGGCATGGTGGTGCGGACCAACACGCCGCTGGTCGACGAAACACGTTCTTCCATGCTCGACATGCTGCTCGCCAACCACCCCCTCGACTGCCCGATCTGTGACAAGGGCGGCGAATGTGAGCTTCAGAACCAGGTGATGGCGTACGGGCCCCGCGAAAGCCGGTTCCGCGATGCCAAACGTGTGTTCCACTCCGAGGACATCCGTCTCAGCCCCGTCATCATCATGAACGTCAACCGCTGCATCCAGTGCCAGCGCTGCGTCCGGATGTGCGAGGACGTGGTCGGAGCGGTCGCCTTGGGCACCATCGAAAAAGGCATGGATACCGCCGTCACCGGCTTCGAGGGCAGTCTCGCGAGTTGCGACCAGTGCGGCAATTGCGTCGAGGTCTGCCCGGTTGGCGCGCTGATGAGCTTCCCCTATCGCTACAAGGCGCGGCCCTGGGATCTGGTCGAGACCGACACGGTCTGTCCGCACTGCGGCACGGGCTGCCAGCTGACCGTCGGCACACGCAAGGGCGAGTTCATGCGGGTCCGCTCGAAGTGGGACGAGGGGCTCAACCGCGAAACGCTCTGCGTGCGGGGACGCTTCGGCCTCGATTTCGTAGAGAGCCAGGACCGGATCAAGCGGCCGATGATCCGTCGTGATGGTGCCTTGGTTCCGGTTTCCTGGGACGAAGCCGGGGACTACCTGCGCCTAGGCCTGTCGGCCGTCGAGAGCAAGGCTGCGGGCGGGCTGGCCTCGCCGCGCCTGCCCAACGAGGTGCTTTATCAGTTCCAGAAGCTGATGCGGACGGTATTCCGGACCAACAACATCGACTGCTCGTCGCGCTGGTCCACGCCCTTCGAGACGCTCGGCCCGTTGGTGGCGGGCTTCTACACCCGCGCGCCGCTGGAGGAGGTGATCGGCAACGACTGCGTGCTTGTCGTCGGTGGCAACGTGACCGACGAGAACCCGGTCACTGAATACCTGCTGCGAGACAGCGCCCGGCGGCGGCAGACCGGGTTGCTCATGCTCTCGGCGCGGCCATCCCGTCTGGACGCCGATGCCCGGGTGGTCGTTCGCGTTCGGCCGGGCGGTGAGGCAGCGAGCCTTGCCGCGGTAGTGGCCGGGCTGGTGGCGGCGGCTGGTCAGGCCTTGCCGCGTGACGTTTTTGCCGACAGGGGCGCGACAAGCGGTGGGCCGGAAGCGACCGCAGAGAGTAACGGGCCGGACCGTCTGGTCGCCGCGCTGCTGGAAGGCCGCAGCGTCACCGTTCTTGTCAGCGCCGATCTCCTGAGATCACCCGAAGCGCGCGCGACGTTGCAGCAACTCAGAAACCTGTTGCAGCTTCTCCGCATACTCGGCAAGGACCTGGCGATGCAGTTCCTCTTCGACCGTGCCAACCAGTTGGGCGCCTGGGACATGGGGGTTCTGTCGGCGGCACTGCCGGGGCTGCGCCCGGTCAACGATGATGCGGCGCGCACCGCTCTCGTACGGGCCTGGGGCGCCGAAATTCCGCCTGAGCCGGGCGCAGATCTCGACGCCATGCTGGCGCTTTGTAACGAGGGGCGGGTAGGCGCGCTTTATATCGCCGGAAGCGACCCTCTGATGGCCTATCCCGACCGGGGATTCGTCAAGCGGGCGCTTGATGCCACCGATC
The DNA here is from genome assembly GCF_055811435.1 of Mesorhizobium sp. WSM4837. Classification (NCBI taxonomy): domain Bacteria; kingdom Pseudomonadati; phylum Pseudomonadota; class Alphaproteobacteria; order Hyphomicrobiales; family Phyllobacteriaceae; genus Mesorhizobium; species Mesorhizobium sp. WSM4837. The sequence continues at coordinate 111,245 of NZ_JBVVQE010000013.1, read as the reverse complement.
TCCTGATCGTGCAGGACACGTTCCTCACAGATACGGTGGGCGTGGCCGATGTCGTCCTGCCAGCGGCGGGTTATGGCGAGGAAACCGGCACCTTCACCAACAACGAGGGCCGGATCCAGAAGGTCTGCAAGTTCCGCGAACCCGCCTTCGAGGCGCGGGGCAATCTAGCGATCTTCGACTTCGTCGCAGCGCTCCGCAACCAGGCATTGCAACCGTCGATGCAAGGCGAAATCTTCCGCGAGATTGCCCGGCTGGTTCCGGCCTACCAAGGGCTGACGGACGGGCTTGGAGCCGACGGAGCATTCACCACGGCGGACCCGACGCCGCCGGCTGGCGAGTTCTTCGCCCCTCCGCCTAACCCGAATGCGGCCGACCGGCTCATGTTGGTCACCGGCAACTGCCTGTTCCACAATGGATATCTTTCCGAACGCTCGGAGATCCTGAATACGGTGGCGGATGACCCATATGTTGAGATGAGCGCGTGGGACGCCGCGCAGCTTTGCCTTTCGGATCGCGATCAGGTGGTCGTGCGATCCGCCCAGGGCGAACTGAGGGCGCAGCTCAAGGTCAACAGGCATTTTCCCCCGGACCTCGTGTTCGTGCCTGAAAACTATAGAGACCTGCGTCTCAACAGCCTTATGCGGCGGGGCGAATACCCTTGTCCGGTGGAGGTTCAAAAGGCGCACGCTGCCTTCGCCACCGGAGTCGGGGCGCGCCCTGAAAATCGCGGCCAAGGCATTGCCGAGCTTCCGGGCAGTTCACCCTAATCGGCTCCCCCGGGTTTGCATCCTCAGTGATAAGGGGTGCCGGCAATGTAATCGCTCAACGCTTGCTCGGTACGGAGCAATTCGTCGAGCCGGTGCTTGACCACGTCGCCGATGCTCACCACGCCGACAGAAGCGTCGCCATCCATGACCAACACATGGCGCGTGCGTCGGTCGGTCATGAGCGACATCACAAAGGGCAGCAAATCCTGTGTCGAACAGGTCACCACACTGCGGTTCATGATGTCGGCGACCCGCATTGTGGGCGCCTCGATTCCGTATTCAGCCACCGCATAGCAGCAGTCCCGCTCCGACAGCGTGCCCAGGCATTCCCCGGGCGAACGGCTGACGACCACGAATCCGATGTTGTTGTCCCGAAACAGCCGCAGGACTTCTACGACCGTCTGATCTGGTGTGACCGAGATGAGCTCGGGAGATTTGGTCTTCAAGATTTGGCGGACAAGCATCTGAGCCTCCTGTGCTCCGGCTTGACGGCTGCCGCGCGTTCACGTTCGGCGGATATTCCGCCACCAGTTGTATCCCTGAGGCTCGCTCGTCTCGACCAGCACGTCCTGTTCGGTGTTCAGGCGCGCGGCGACCACGCCGCCGCCGGTCGTCGCCTTGCCCGGTTTGCCGAGCAGGTCGTCGCGCCCGACCACCAGGTCACGCGAGGAAAAACTCGAGAATTCGTACTGTTGGCCAAGCGCGATCGCGTCGGCCGGGCAGGCGTCCTCGCACAGCCCGCAGAACAGGCAGCGGGCCATGTCGATCTCGAATTTAGCTGGATGCCGGTTGCCCTTCTCGTCCTCGTAGGGAATGACTTCGATACAGTCGCAGGGACAAATCCGCGCGCAGAGTTCGCAGGCCACGCACTTGATCTCGCCCTCTTCGTCGCGCGTCAGGAAGTGATGCCCGCGGTAACGCGAATAGGGCAACCATTTTTCCTTGTCAGGATACTGCATGGTCACGGATCTGGAGAACATGTAGCCGAAGGTCAGCGCCAAGGCGCCCGCTAGATCGGCGAAGAATGCCCAGCCGATCCATGTTCCACTTATGTGCAGTGCGCGCGACATCGCCGCCTCGCTTGGGGTGGCCCTCAAAGGAAAGCAACACCTGTTACTATTATGTTCGCCAGTGACAGTGGAAGCAAGACTTTCCAGCCGATCGCCATCAGTTGGTCGTATCGATAGCGCGGGAAGGTGAAGCGGAACCACATAAACACATAGAGAAAGAACGCGACCTTGAGCGCGAACCAGAGGAGCGGCGGCAACGGGATCAGCACGCCGTTCCAGCCGCCGAAGAACAGGATGACCGACAGGACCGACACCAGCAGCATGACGGCGTATTCGCTGACCATGAAGAACGCAAAGCGGATGCCGCTGTATTCGGTATGGAACCCGGCCCCCAGATCGCCTTCCGCCTCCGCCAGGTCGAACGGAATGCGCTGCGCTTCGGCCAGCCCGGCGACGAAGAATACGAAAAATCCGACCGGTTGGTAGACGATGTTCCAGACATCGGCCTGTGCCCGCACGATATCGAGCAGGCTCATGGATTGCGCCAGCATGACCACGCCGATGACCGCGAACCCCATGGGGATCTCGTAGCTGATCATCTGCGCGCAGGTTCTGAGGCTGCCCAGGACCGCGTATTTGCTGTTCGCGGCCCAGCCGCCGAAGATGACGCCATAGACCTCGATCCCGATCACCGCGAAGACGAAAAGGAGGGCCACATTCATGTTGGAGACGTAGAGTGTGATCTCGTGACCGAGGACCGAGATGCTTTCGCCGAAGGGGATCGCGACGAACACCACAAAGGGCGGGGCGAGCGCCAGGATTGGCGCCAGTTTGAACAGGAAGCGGTCGGCTTCGGCCGGGATGTGGTCCTCTTTGGTCAAGAGCTTGATGCCGTCCGCCACCGGCTGCAGCAGCCCGTGCCACCCCACGCGCATCGGCCCCATCCGCTGCTGGATGTGCCCGGCGATCTTGCGTTCCACCCAGGTCAGCGGCAAAGGCAGCAGCAGCAGGATCGCAATCAGCAACGCGACCTTGAAGGCGATCAGGCCAAGGGCGACGACAAGTTCCATAATCCGCGGCTACTTGTTCATCGGGTTGAGAGTTACGATACTGAGCACTGCGCTTGTCCGGCTTCGCGGAAACGGCAGTCTGCCGACGGCGACGCAACTTGTGCAATGGTATCACAGTCTTACCGTTGCTGGCCATGGTGTGTGTGTCGCTTGGCGCTCAAACGGGCCCGCACATCGAGCAATGGCACGCAATGACGGGACCAGACGGCCCCAGCGCCTAATACTGAACGCCTCCACAAACAGCCCCCTTTTTACCGTTCAACAACGGCATTCTGCACGAGACACATTCCTAAGGGCCAGAACGCAGGGCACTGAACCGCTTAATCGGTGCAGGTGACGCTCCCCCACTAAAGGGCAATCCGAACGAGTTGCCGCCCGCCCGGCCAAAAAAGAGACCGACAACGCAGACGAGAAATGGGGAAATCTCGGCAGCGTCATCGGTCCAACGGACCAAAGGCGAGGAGGGTTTGGTGCATTGTCAATGCTATCGGTCATTTCCTGACTGACGACCCGCTTCCTCAGCCGCGATGGGAACAAAAGACGCGCGACAGCCCATCGATCCGTCAGAGCACAAAAATCCGGTTGGCAAGCAGCACGATCCCGAGCTAACGATCTAACAGGCATCCCTACAGCAGAGGCCAACAGAAAGATGGTATCTCAGGACACTGCACGGCCGTGCGGCGATCGGCGGTGTTTCGGATACTGCGAGGTGCTCCGTCGCAGATTTGGATTTAAGCCATTTTGTGACGGTATTGTTGACGGTATTCGAAGGAACGCCAATTAGAACCAGCGCCAGCTGTGGTTCAAGACCCAGGACGCAATCGACCAAACGGTGCAGCGGCAACTCATCCGCCGCGTCCTGCTGGGCGAGGAGATCGCGCGGACCGTGCTCTTCCTTGCCGCCGATGACAGCCGCATGATCACCAAGCAGTCCATCGCAGTCGATGCCGGTCTGCGCTGATGCGATCGCTTCCAAATCCTTCAACGGAACTGCCAAGCTGATGTTTCGTCTCGGCCTCAACCCATACGGACTGACCTACACTCTCGGCCTGCAGGGACGCGGTACGCCGCGGCACAATCCGGACGGGACCGGGCTGGAAGGCTTCATGGCGCTTGCGCAGGAACTGGGCGCACGCACGCTCGAGATCTACGAACCGTGGTTGACCGACTTGCCGGACCCCGAAATCGTCGACCTACGCAAGCGTCTGATCGCGCTCGACATCGTCCCGGTGGTCAGTGGCGGACTTCTGGTGGCCGGTCCGTTGGACAGTGCGTTTCGGGCGGCGCGCCTGCTCGAGGCGACAACGATCCGTATCGCACTGACCCCCGTCCTGTGCGGCGACCGCAACCTGTGGGGCCCGAAATGGAGCGAGTTCGACGCGACGATCCGCGCTGCCTTGACGGAATGGGGGCCGCGTGCGGCGGCTGAGGGCCGGGTGCTCGGCATCGAAAACCATCAGGACTTCGGCAGCGACGAACTGGTCGCGTTCTGCGAACTCGGTGGGCCGGGCGTCGGCATCACCTACGACACCGGCAACACCTTCCCTGTCGGCGAGGCGCCGCTTGCCTTCACGCGGCGCATCGCACCGCACGTCCGCCATGTCCACCTCAAGGACTATCGCGTGCAGTTCACCGATGAGGGCTATCGTCTGGTCCGCTGCGCGATCGGCGACGGCGCCGTGCCTTTCGCCGAACTGGCAGCCATCCTCGCCAAGCACCACGACACGCTGACGGCCGTGCTTGAGCCAGGCGCGCTGGAAGCCCGCCACGTTCGCTGTCTCACCGACGACTGGTGGAACGAGTATGCACCGAAATCCGCGCGCGAGTTCGCGGCCTGCCTGAGTGCCGCGCGCGTAAACCGCCTTGCTGACGACGCCGACTACCGGACGCCATGGGAGCGCGACGATGACGGCGCGCTGGTTTCGTATGAGCTCGACATGATCCGGCGCAGCGCCGCCAACATGAAGAAGTTCGATTTCATTGCAATGGAGAAACCAGCATGACTGCCCGAGAACTCAGCGGCCTGACCGCCTTCGTGACCGGCTCGGGACGCGGCCTTGGTCGCGTCATGGCCGACCGCCTGGCCGAACTTGGCGCAAACGTCGCCATCCACGATCTCGACTGGACCCGGCCGTCGCAATATGGCGAATTCGCAGACCTCGGCGAATCCGCCAGGGGTCTGGAAAAGCATGGGACACGGGTAACCGCGGTTACGGGCAACATCGGTGACAGGCAAGCCGTTGCCGAAATGAAGAGGAAGATCGAGGCGGAACTCGGCGATGTGCATGTTCTGGTCAACTGCGCCGGCGGCGACATCGGCGCCAAGGGGGTAAAGCCCAGTCCCAACAACGCGCTCGACATCGACTATGAAGACATCAAGGTGCTGACCGAGAACAATCTCATCGGCACGATGCTGGTCTGCCAGGCGTTCATTCCGCCTATGGTCAAGCGCGGCTCAGGCTCGGTGATCAACATTGCCTCGGCGGCAGCGCATATCGGATGCTCGCCGGAGGTGGTCTACTCCACGCTTAAGGCGGCCGTCGTGCATTATACGCGTTGCCTCGCCAAGGAACTGATCGACGATGGCGTGCGCATCAATGCGGTGAGCCCCGGCGCCACCAAGACGGCACGGTTCCAGGCGAGCCGCGTCGTCGATCCGGAGCGCATGGATTCGAGCAAGAAATCGCTGAACCGCTATGCCGAGCCTGAAGAGATCGCCGAAGCGGTGGCCTTCCTCGCCGGTCCGCGCGCGCGTTTCATCAACGGGCAGGTCATTCGCGTCGATGGCGGCTTCACCATCTTCCCAGGTTGAATCGCGGCCGGCACGCGAACTGTCGGGCTGAGCGCACCCCAATGAGCAGGGCCGCGACGGCCCATTTGCCGACCTTACTTCGTTGATGAGTTGCGACGTGCTCGCAGAGCTCGGGAAATCGACGGTGACGTTTCGGCAACACGTCAATTCTCTTGGCGACACGGTGACGTTACAGCCCGCCTATATGCACCCACGCAATGGCTCAGATTTGTCTGGGTCGGTCTACTCGGCGCCCCGAGAAGGCGAAGATTCCGGATCGAGGCGCTTAGGCCACCGTGCGCCTGGGCAGAGCGAACCGGTTCCGTCTATAAGCTCAGAGGCGCAACATTAGAGTTTGGGGGAACAGATGAGGGAAGAGAACGACATTCAGAAGTTGGTGCGCACGCTGCGTGCTCGAGCCCCTGACGACGCGGCTGAATTGCTAGCCCGAGAGTCTCCCGAGTTCATCCGCGACGCACTAAAGTTGTTACCGGATAAGCACGCCCGGAAGGTGGCGGAGCATTTTCCCTCGCAAAGGAGGCCCATCAAATCTCATACCGACGGCAAGGATCTCGCGATCCCCGAGGCCATCGTCGAGCTGATGGATCCGATCCCCGCCAGCGTTGCTGTCGGGACCACGGTAGCCGCCGCGGTCGAGGCCGTCAGGCGCGCGCAGGTGCCGACCGAGTTGACTTACCTCTATATCACGGACGAGGGCGATAGACTGGTTGGCCTAGTGGTCTTGCGCGATCTGATGCTGAGCGAGGCCGACGCGACGGTGGATCAAATTATGCTGGCAAGTCCGTTCGCCCTTCACGTCGATATGCCTTTGAGCGAAGCCTGCAAGGCCGCGGTACGCCGTCACTACCCTGTCTATCCCGTGGTGGACGCGGAGAACCGGCTGCTCGGGCAGGTTCGCGGCTGGCGGCTGTTCGAGCAGCAAATCATCGAGATTTCTGCCCAGCCTGGCCAGATGGTGGGTGTCCAGAAGGAGGAGCGTTCTTTCACTCCGCTGTTTTCAGCCTTCTTGAAACGTCATCCGTGGCTGCAGCTCAACCTGCTGACGGCCTTCATAGCCGCTTTCGTGGTCGGCTCGTTCACAGGCACGATCGAGAAGATCGTCGCGTTGGCGGCGTTCCTCCCGGTGTTGGCCGGACAGAGCGGAAACACCGGCTGTCAGGCGCTGGCTATTACGCTGCGTGGCCTCGCCTTAGGGGATGTGGACAAACGACCGAAGCTGCACTTGGTGCTGAGGGAGGGAGCGCTCGGGATCGCCAACGGCTTGCTCGTCGGTCTGGTGGCGGCTGCGGCCATGTGGTTCTACGCTTCACGGCAGCCGGAGTCGGCATCCCAGGCCCCCATGCTGGCGCTTGTGATCCTGCTTGCCATGTCCGGATCGTGCCTCATGTCCGGGATCTCCGGCGTGCTGATCCCGTTGGGCCTGCGGCGGGTCGGCGCCGATCCGGCCGTGGCTTCCGCGATCTTCCTCACGACGGTGACCGATATTGTAGGCATGGGCCTGATGCTGGGACTGGCCACCATGCTCGTGCTGTAGGCGCGCTCGACGGACGTGATCGCGGACGAGGACGTTGTTGCCTATGAAGTGACCTCGTCGGCGTTCAACAAGATAACAAAGGCTAAGCCGCACATCGCGCAGGCCGTCCTGAGAAGCATCGCCCGCCAGCTCTCCGAGCGCTTGCGCAACGCGGCGGAAGACCTTCGGATGAGCTCCATGTGACCCTGATGCGTCGTGCGGCGACCAGATACGTGGAGAATCGCGCAAACAATATTGATCTTGTCGGCTGCGCAATCCACCGCTGATTATGATTCGTCTTAGTTGCCGTTTGTAGCGAATACTTGCTGGAAGCCAAGCAACGCTGAGAAGATGTTTGACCAACAAGCGTAGGCGAAATGCGAATGAACGCGATAGTTTGTTGCGCAGCTGCAACAGCTGCTGAAAACTCGGAGGTTTCCTGACAGTTCTGTCGCTTTTTTTTGTGCAGGCGTGCTAGATCCGCTGCACTAGTCGGGTTGGGGTGGGTTCTCGGCATGCATTCCTCGTTTTCAATGATCCTCGGCTTCGCCGCGGCGCTGCTTTGTACCGGCATATTGCCGGCCGGCGCACAAGGTCTCTATCCGGCCTATGACGATGCGTTTTCGGCCCGCATTGCCAATCCGACCGACAACGGAGCGCTAGCTCAATTCGTCACAGTTGCCGTCAACGCAGGGCAGTACGATCAGGCGATCTCGTCGATCGAGCAGTATCTCATCAAACATCCTCGCGATGCGCGTGCCCGGCTCTCGGCCAGCCGGTTGTATTATCATGTCGGCTCCTATGAATTGGCCCGGCGGCAGGCGCAGTACGGCCTCGAGGTCGGGGACCTGTCCGCGGATGAGCAGCAGGAAGCCGTTCGCCTGCTCGCCCGCATCGAGCGCGCGTTACGTGGCGTCACTTGGGAAATCGCTCTGACTGGCGGCATGTTCAGCGCATCCACCGATTTTGAGCCGGGCGGGGCCGAAGACGACCGCACCTTGGTCTCGCCCTATGGGCGGGCGGAAGGCTTTATCCGATGGGATCTCGGGACGCCAAGTGCTGATGCACTTGTCCTCTCGGGCTCGCTGGCAGCGACAGAGCGCTTTTTCACCAAAGACCTGTCGGTTCCCGGTGCCGAGGAGACTTTTATCCACGGGAACGCCGCCATTACCTTGGACAAGGGACTGCCCAACAGCGGGATCGATTCGCTACGGCTGCTGCTTTCCGCGTTCGCCGTCACAGATCGCTTCGACAGCGACGTTCACGAGACCGGCGTCGGTCTAAGTGGGCGCTTCCTCGTGCGCCCCACCGTCGAGACGACGCTTTTTGCAGGTGCCGGCTACATCGATCTAAGCAGCTCGAAAGGCATCTTCGCCGATAGCAGGGTCTTCTATGAGGCAGGCGGCAGCTACCGCTTCCGCAATGGCCAGGCGCTCGGACTGCGCCTGGTCGGCTCGACTGACTTCGCCTCCGGAGCTGGCGAAATCGGCCGCAGCTACATGGGAGAGGTCCGCTACGGCGGCGTGGTGATGGAAGTACCGGACCTTTTCGCATGGTCTCACCAGGTCGCCGTCTCGGCCGGCCACAGCGACACTCCCAACTTGTCCGTCGGCATCGGCGCGAACATCCAGAGCGACTTCTGGCGCATTGCCTCGGAAAGCGATTTTCAGCTCACTGAATGGCAGAAGGTCAGTGTCGATCTCGCCTATCGCGAAACCGACTTCGAGATCGCCAGCGGCGACCGAGATTCATTCGAATTGCTCGTGAGCTACACGTTGACACTCAACTGAAAGAGGCCGCGATGAGGACCCTGTATCGTCAGATAGCCACTTGTATCGCCTGCCTTGCCTTTGCGGCACCATCTGGCGCTGAAACGGTTGGGTCCATGACGGCCTACCAGACCAACATTATCCGCAATCACGGCGAGGCGATGAACGTCGGCGCTGGCGTCGAACTCGGCGACCAGCTGCGCAGCAATATCACCGGTCTCGGAATGCTCGTGTTCCGGGACGAGTCGAGCGCCAAGATTGGTCCGAACACCAGCCTGACGATCGATGAATTCGTCTACAATCCGGGGTCCCGATCAGGAAAGATCGACATCAGGATGAACAGCGGCCTGGCCCGTTTCTACGGCGGCCAGGTTTCGAAAGGCGGCGACATGCAAGTTGCGACGCCACACATGGTGCTCGGAGCCAGAGGTGGCATCATTGAGGTGCTTGTGATTGCTGGTCAGACCGTCGGCATACTGCGCGCCGGCCGCATGACCTGCATGATGAATGGTCGCAAGCTCGTGATCACAAACCCGGGCCACGCCTGCACGTCGGACAATGACAAACTGCTGACCGGCTACGGCGGTATCGACGCGTTCCCGATTTTGGACAGCATCGATCGAATAGCCGGCACCGGCCTGCCAGGCGAACCGGGTCCGGGGCTGAACGTAAGCGCGATTTGTGCGTCAGCACTCGGCAATTCGCTCAAAGCCTGCAAGTCCACCGACGGCGCATTGCCCGGCGTGGCCATGGAGTTCCCTGACAGCCCAACGCCCCCTGTAGGCAGCGGGGTGGATGATGAGGATGATGACTGCTTTCCCGACTGCCGGTAACGCTGGCCGAGCGGCATGAGCCCCTCGCTTGATTGGCGGCGGGCTGCCAGGCGGAAAATACCTGGTCTTGCGGTCGTACTCTTGCTGCTCGCTTGCCATTTTGCTTTCGACGGGCCGCTGTCGCGCCTGCGCGAGCGCACGTACGACCTCTACCAGTCCCTCGCCCCGCGCCAGGCGACGAGCAATCCTGTTGTCATTGTCTCGATAGACGACGCGAGCCTTAAGGCATATGGGCGATGGCCTTGGAACCGTGGCCTTTTGGCCGATCTGGTCGATGGTGTCGCCGAGTCCGGTGCCGCGGTGATCGGGCTTGCGCTGGTGCTGCCCGAGGCTGATATCTCTCCTGATGGCATCGCCGGAGACAAGCGCCTCGCCAGCGCACTGGCGAAAAATGGAACGGCGCTCGCCGTCAGCCTGGGCAACGAGGTGACGGTTTCAGAAGCAGAGCCCAAAGCCGGCTGGTCGATCGTCGGGCAGGTACCCGAGACGCTTCCTGGCTTCACCGGTCTGACAGGCTCCCTTCCTGATTTCTCGAGCGCCGCTGCAGGCCTCGGCGTAATTCGCACTTTGCCCGATCCCGACGGCGTACTACGCCACGTGCCGCTGCTCTGGCTCCGAAATACGGCTCAAGGCGTGCAGCTCTGGCCGTCGTTCGCGCTCGAACTCCTGCGCCTCTACGCCGGAGAGAACGGCTACGTAGCCCGGATGAATGTCGCCGGGTTTGACGCGCTCAGGATGGCCGGGACCATTGTGCCACTTGAGCCGCAGGGCAGCATCCGCCTCTGGGAAACCGACACCAATACGCCGCGCATATCTGCCAGTAATATCCTTTCGGGTCGCGGCGATCCGCTGCTGCGGAACGCGATCGCCATTGTTGATCTGTCAGCCGTGGGATTGACGCAGTATCTGCCCACCCCGGCGCGTCCGGCGCGACCAGGCGTGGACATCCACGCTGATGCAATCGGCCAGATGCTTGCCGAGCGCTATCTTGTAGAGCCAACGCAAGCGCGTACGCTGGAGCGGCTGTGGTTGGTCCTCAGTGGCATCGTTTTCATCGGGCTTTCCGGAGTGCTCGCCCAGCGTGTCATGCTTGGCGCCCTCGCTCTGGCGCTCCTGGCTGCCACGCCCTTCGCGTTCGGCGCTCTCGAATACAGCCTGCAGGGTAAGCTCTATGACCCACTGCAGCCGGCGCTTGCGACGATCCTCGTAGCTGGCTTCGAAGGCTATGCCCTCTACAGGCGCAGCGAGCAGCGCCGGTCCACCCTGGCACGGCAGTTTTCCCAATATCTGTCGCCCTCCGTGGTGCAGCGCCTCGCAAATTCGGACACCGAAGCGATCCTGTCCGGCGAGAAGCGCGAGATCACAATCCTGCTGAGTGACATACGCGGCTTCACGACGATGAGCGAACAACTCGGTGCCCAGGAAATCGGAAAGGTGGTCAATCACTTTCTCGGCCTTGCGACCGATGAGATACTCAAGCGCGACGGGACGATCGACAAGTTCATGGGCGATGCCGTGCTAGCCTTCTGGAACGCGCCGCTTGATCAGCCAGATCATCGCGAGCGCGCGCTCGAGGCGGGGCTTGCCCTGATCGAACGGGTGAAGCGCGAAAATGCCGGTTTCGTCGCGCGCGGGCATCCCTCCATCGAAATCGGCGTCGCCATCGAGACTGGCGTCTGCTCCGTAGGGAATTTCGGCTCCGAACGGCGCTTCGATTACACCGCGATCGGCTCGCCGGTGAACCGCGCGGCACGGCTCGAGTCAACGACCAAAAAGCTGAGCATCCCTCTGGTGCTTGGTCCCGGATTTGCGGAGGGAGCGTCGATGCCGGTTGTCCAGGCGGGCGTGTTTGAACTGCAAGGCTTCAAGGGCGAGGTGTCGGTTTTCACCGTTCCGGAGATACACCCCTCGTCGCAATCTGCCGAGGCAGTGTGATGCTTGGCACCAGTTCAACTCGCTATGTCATTGGCAGCCGGCGAGCGGAAGCCAAGGGCGGCGGAAATACGATGGGCGGCCCGGGCCACCATGTCGCCCAGTTCGCTTATACGCTCTTCCGGCACCCGGTTTTCCGGGGCAGCGATGTTCAGCGCCGCGATTATCTTACCCGGCGCCACGAACACCGGTGCGGTGATCGAAATCAGATCGTCGTTGATCTCGCCGCGACTGACGAAAAACTTCGCCTTGCGGATTTGCTCGAGCCCGCCCCTAAGAAGCCGAGGATCGGTCACCGTTTTCTTGGTGAAGCGCTTCAACGAGCCGGAAAGAATGGCCTCGCGCTCCTCATCACCCATATGGGCCAGGAACGCCTTGCTCGAACCGGCATGTAGCGGACGCCGCCGGCCGACAATCGCATTGACGCGAAGGTCCCGCTTCGGCTCCCATTTGGCGACGCAAAGGCTTTCCTGGTCATCGCGGATCCGCAACTGGGTGGTTTCGCCGATCTTCTGACCGAGTTCTTCCAGAACAGGGTTTGCTATGCGGATCAGGTCCATCTGTTCGCTGGCGGCGTGGCCCAGCATCAATGCAGCGAGGCCGAGGCGATAGCCTTTTCCATCCAATGATCGCGCCAGCAAGCCGCGCCGCACCAGCGTCTGCAAAAGCCGGAAAGCGCGCGCCTTGCTGTCGCCGGAACGCCGCGCGATTTCGGAAACGCCAAGATCTGCCTCGCCGGCCACTGTCTGCAACAAACTGATCGCGCGATCGACGGAATCGACCGTGTACCGGGTATCTGCTTGATCGGTCATTTCTCACTTCCTCGGCAAAGCGTCTCGTGCAGGAGGTTAAACGAGAAAATTTGTATCGTCTAGTGAAACGATGGTTTATCTGTGTTGACAAATAGTGAAGCTTTCGTTTCACTCGCTGTCAGGAAGGAGGCCGGCACCATCAGCGGATCCCAAGCTGGGCTCGATCATGGCAAGCGGCAGCGGAAAAGAACTCCTCCGATGGAACTATCCAGAGTGGACACGGAGAAAACCAATGATGAACCGGACAATATCGCGCCGTGCGCTGATGCAATGGGCGCTCGGCGGTGCCGCCGTCTTGCAAGGCATTAGCTGGACGGGGCTGGTCCAGGCAGCGGCAACCGGCCAATTGCGGATCGGCATGGCTGCTCCGCCGACGACGCTAGACCCGCATCTGAAGAGCAATGCGCCGAACAACGCGCTCGCCACCCATGTCTACGACACGCTTGTCACCAACGACGAAAAGTCGATCTCCAGACCGGGGCTGGCGACGGCTTGGCGCGCGGTCGACGACACCCATTGGGAGTTCGACCTGCGCCCAGACGTGCGCTTCAGCGACGGTGAGCCGCTCACCGTAGACGACATCGTCGTTTCATTCGACCGGGCCAACACCATCGACAGCACGGCGTCGTTCCGGACCTACACGCGCAACATCAAGTCGATCACCTCGCCCCAAACCGGCAAGCTTCTCATCGAAACCAAGCAGCCGGAGCCGCTTCTGCCCAATTCGCTCAGTCGCATTCGCATCATCCGCGCCAAGTTCAAGGATACCCCGAGCGATCAGTTCAACAACGGCACCGCGGCGATCGGAACTGGCCCCTATGTGCTGAAGGAATATGTTTCCGGCAACGGTGTCGCGCTTTCCGCCAATCCCAACTACTGGGGACCGAGGCCTGCTTTGCCGGACGTCGAGCTCCGCATCGTCACCGATGCCGGCGCGCGGCTTGCCAACCTGCTCGCCGGCGATCTCGATCTCGTCGAACAGGTGCCCTACGAGGGTGTTGCCCGCGTCGAACAAGACGAGCGCTTTCACATCATCCGCGGCGTATCGAGCCGGGTGGTCTTCTTCTCGCTGGACACGTTCAGGGACGTGACGCCCTTCATCAGCGGCAAGGATGGCAAGCCGCTCGACCGCAACCCGCTGAAGGATCTGCGTGTGCGGCAGGCGCTGTCCATGGCGATCGACCGCAGCGCCATTGTCGAGCGCTTGATGCAGGGCAATGCCATTGTCGCTTCACAGTTTCTGCCCGCCGGCGCCCCGGGCACCTCGGCTGCTATCAAACCCGTTCCATTCGACGCTGCAAAAGCCACGGCCCTGCTTGCCGAGGCCGGCTACCCCGATGGCTTCCGCCTGACGATCCACGGGCCCAATGATCGTATCGTCAACGATTCGAAGATCGTGCAGGCCGTGGCCCAGATGTTCTCTCGCATCGGCCTGGAAGTCAGCGTCGAGGTCATGCCCTGGTCGGTTTATGCCGACAAGGCGGATGCCCATGAGTTCAGCGTCAATCTGGACTCCTGGGGCGTCAACACAGGCGAAACCTCGAACCCAATGACAGCTCTGGTCGGGACGCAGAATCCGGACGCCGGTATGGGCATCGCCAATTCGGGCCGCTACTCCAATCCCGATCTCGATGCCAAACTGGCTGTGGCGAAGCGGACGCTGGACGACACCAAACGCGAAATGATGCTCTCGGAGCTCAGCGACATCGTCTTCAACGACGTCGCCCTGATTCCGCTGCACCATGAGGTTCTCGTCGTGGCTGCCCGAAAGGACCTTCAGTTCACGACGCGGGCCGACCAGTATACGCTGGCCATGAACGCCAAGATTGTCTGAGGAGGTGTAGACTTGACGAGCATCGCCACGGGATCTGTTGCGGATCGCGGTCGCGCTACATACGATCTTGGCGCGACCGCCATCTTTGCTTCCAAATCGGACCCACGTTTCCACTATTGCCTGTATGTACCGCCCGCGGTTGGGGAAGGCACCCAAGTCGACCTGCTGGTGGCCGTCCATGGTACCGGCCGCACCTCGTTCCTGGGTTTCCGTGATGCGTTCGCCGAGTTCGGACGCTGGAACGACTGCGCCATTTTGTGCCCGGTGTTTCCAATGGGCGTTCTCGGCGACGATGCCCGCAGCGGATACAAATACATGATCGAGGGCGACATCCGCTACGATCAGGTGCTGCTCGCGATAGTCGAAGAAGTCGTCGCGAAATACCGTCAGGACTGGACCCGCTTCGCTATGTTCGGATTTTCCGGCGGCGGGCATTTCACCCATCGCTTCGCCATCCTTCATCCCGACAGGCTATGGGCGGCGTCGATCGGCGCACCGGGATCGGTGACCCTGCTCGATCGCACGCGGGACTGGTGGGTGGGCATTCGCGACCTGCCGGAGAAGTTCGGCATCACCTTCGACGCCGCCGCGCTGGCAAAAGTGCCTGTCCAGATGATCGTCGGCGATGCCGACCTGGAGACCTGGGAAATCACGCACGCCCAGGGCAGCACCCATTGGATGCCAGGCGCCAACGATGCAGGACAAACGAGGCCGGAGCGCCTCAGGACGTTGTGTCGATCGTTCGAGGAAGCGGGTGTGCGCGTACGCTTTGATTTGCTGCCCGGGGTAGCCCACGAACGCGACGCGGTTCTCGATCGGGTCAAGGATTTCCTGGCCCAGGCGCTCAAGGAACGACGGAACGCATCAAGATGAATGCAATGATCGTTGCGCCGCAGCCGGAGGCGGTCGAGGCGGGCGCTCTGGTGCTCAAACGCGGCGGCAACGCCGTCGATGCGGCGATCGCCTGCGCTTTCATGCAAGGCGTCGTCGACCCTCAAATGGCCGGCATCGGGGGCTTTGGCTCGATGCAGGTCTATATGCCGCGACGCGGCGTGCACGAGGTGCTAGAATTCTACGCCAGGGCGCCGCTCAAAGCGTCGCCTGAAATGTGGAGCGACCTTCTGGTCGGCCAGTCGCGCGACGGCTTCGCCTTTCTGCTGGAAGGCGGCATCAGCGAGATCGGCTATCTCGCCGTCTGCACGCCGGGCAGTGTCAAGGGCTATGCCGAGGCGCTGGCGAGATACGGCACTTTTGAATGGGCCGACGTCGTCGCACCCGCCGCCAAGCAGGCGAGGCGCGGCTTTATGGTCCGCCCGCATGTCCATTGGTACTGGGCCCAGGACGGCGTAGATACCGGCGAAGTGCGGACCCTTGACAAGCTGCGCTTCAGCAACACGGGGCGCGCCATCTATTTTCGCCCGGACGGCGCGGTCAAGCTGCCAGGCGACGTCGTCGTCAACACCGACCTCGCCCAAACGCTCGAGCGCATCGCGGCCGCCGGTCCGGACATTTTCTACAAGGGCGAGATCGCCGAAGAAATCGCCGCCGACATGGCCGCCAACGGCGGCCTTATCGGGAAGGATGATCTGGCGCGCTATGAGCTATCCACCGCGCAACCGCTCTGGGGCGAGTATCGTGGCTACGATATCGCGACCAGCCCGCCGCCCGCCAGCGGCATATCCATGCTGCAATTGCTCCACATCCTCGAGCATTTTGATGTCGGAGCCATGGAGCATGACGGTGCCGAGCACATCGTCCTGCTGGCGGAGGCGATGAAGCGCATGACCATCGACAAGGACCGCCATCTCGGCGATCCTGCCTATGTCGACGTGCCGGTCGCGCGGCTGCTGTCCCGCGACTATTGCAGCGGGCTCGCCGCCGAGATCAAGGCCGGGCTGCGCGCCAGGATCGAGCGCGTCGATGACCGGTCGCCGCGCGACACGACCCATATTTCGGTGGTCGACCGTGAGGGCAATGCCGTCGCCTTGACCCACACGCTGGGCAGTCCCTCGGGGGCGATCACCGATGGCCTGGGATTCATGTACAACGGAACGATGAGCCGCTTCGACCCAAGGCCGGGCCGGGCCGGATCGCTGGCTCCCGGCAAGCGGCGCGCCAGCTCTGCGGCTCCCACAATCGTATTCAAGGACGACCGGCCGGTGATCGTCATGGGAGCGCCCGGCGGCAGCTATATCGCGCCGTCCATGGCGCAGGGGCTGATGAATCTCATTGATTTCGATATGAGCATGTCGGAAGCGGTGGCCGCCCCGAGGATCGTGGCGGTGTCGAACACAATCGACGTCTCCAATCGCATTCCGCGCTATGTCACTGAAGAAATCGAGGGCCGGGGCTACGAGGTGAAGCGCTCCTGGCAAAGTTACGCTTTTGCCGCCCTCCACGGCATCCAGATCGAAGACGGAATTTGCCGCGGCGGCGCCGATCCGCAGCGCGACGGCATGGCGATGGCGGTGCCGGCGTGATGTGCCGCGCACAGACGACCGGCGACCCTTTCCGGCAATCAGGCTGCGGAGCGATGCCATGACCGCAGCCGTCGCGCGCCGGCTGCTCCAGGCTGTGATGGTCATGTTCGCCATGACGGTTATCGTCTTCATCGCGATCAACGTCATCGGCGACCCCGTCGACATTTTGATCTCGCCCGACGCCGATCAGATCGAGCGCGCGCGCGTCGTCCAGGCACTCGGGCTCGACCTGCCGCTTTGGCAGCAGTACCTCCGCTTCCTCTGGGCAGCGCTGCATGGGGACCTTGGCGAGAGTTACGTCTACAACGAGCCGGCGATCAGGGTGATCCTGCAGCGACTGCCGGCAACACTCGAACTGGCCGTCTCTGCCATCCTCATTGCCATCGTCGTCGGCGTGCCGCTCGGGCTTTATGCCGGACTGCGGCCGGATGGCATCTTGAGCCGCGTCATCATGACCGTCAGCATCCTCGGCTTCTCGTTGCCGACCTTCTGGGTCGGGCTGGTGCTGATCATGTTTTTCGGCGTGCAGCTCGGCTGGTTGCCGAGCGGCGGGCGCGGCCAGACCGCCGAACTGTTCGGTGTCCAATGGGCGTTCCTGACCAAAGACGGCCTTGCCCACCTGATCCTGCCGGCGGTGAACCTCGCCTTGTTTGACGCCTGCCTCATTCTGCGCCTGACGCGCGCCGGCGTCGCCGAAGTCCTGCCGCTCGATTTCGTCAAGTTCGCGCGGGCCAAGGGCCTCAGGGAAACGCGCGTGATCGGCGTCCACGTCTCGAAGAACATCATGATCCCGGTGGTGACCATCATCGGCCTGGAATTCGGCTCTATCGTCGCCTTCTCGGTCGTCACCGAAAGCGTGTTCAGCTGGCCTGGCATGGGCAAGTTGATCATCGACAGCATCAACGTGCTCGACCGTCCGATCATCACCGCATACCTGATGGCGATCGTCGCCTTCTTCGTCATCATCAATCTCGTCGTCGACCTGACCTATACGGCACTCGACCCGCGGGTGCGGCTCCAGGGCGAGGGACCGTGACATGAGCGTCGACACCTTGCCGCCACCGATGCCTACCGAGGCCGAGAAGGGTGAAGAGGCGCCGTTTCGAGTGCTCGTGCGGGCGTTCTTCCGCTCGCCTGCCGCCATTGCCGGTTTCGTGCTGCTGACCGCGATCATCGGGCTGGCGCTGCTCGCGCCGCTTATAGCGCCGCAAAATCCCTACGACCTCAACCAGCTCGACATCATGGACAGCCGCCTGCCGCCCGGCTCGCAATCGATGACGGGCATGATTTTCTGGCTCGGCACCGACGACCAGGGTCGTGACATGCTTTCCGGCATCATCTACGGCCTGCGCATATCGCTCGGCGTCGGCGTCAGCTCGGCGCTTTTCGCCGCGCTGTTCGGCGCCTCTTTAGGCCTGCTCGCCGCCTATGTCGGCGGTCGGACCGAGACGGCGATCATGCGCATCGTCGATTTGCAACTCTCCTTCCCCTCCATTCTCGTTGCACTGATGATCCTCGCCTTTCTCGGCAAGGGAATCCTCAACGTCGTACTCGCGCTGGTGATCGTCGAATGGGCGACTTATGCACGTGCCGCGCGCGGCACGGCGCTGGTGGAGCGGCGCAAGGAATACATGGAGGCGGCAGAGTCGCTCGCCATTCCGCGATGGCGCATCCTGTTCGTCCATCTTCTGCCCAACTGCCTGCCGCCGCTGATCGTGATCGCGACGGTACAGGTGGCGCGCGCCATCTCGCTGGAGGCGACCTTGTCCTTCCTTGGCCTCGGTGTGCCGATCACCGAGCCCAGTCTCGGCCTGCTGGTCGCCAACGGCTATCAGTACATGCTCTCCGGCATGACGTGGATCAGTTTCTATCCCGGCGTGGCGCTGCTGATTACCGTGGTTGCGATCAACCTCGTAGGTGATCGGCTCCGCGACGTGCTCAACCCGCGGGGGCGCGAATGAATGCGACCGTGCTCGAAGTCCGCGATCTCAGGACCCATTTCGGACAAGCAAAAGCCGTCGACGGCGTCTCGTTCAGCGTCGCGCGCGGCGAGGTTCTGGGTCTCGTCGGTGAAAGCGGGTCCGGCAAATCGGTCACCGGCTTTTCCATCATCGGCCTTGTCGATCCGCCAGGCACGATCGTCGGCGGCCAGATCGTCTTCGACGGCCGCGACATCACCCGCTCCAGCCGCGAGGAGATGCGAGCGCTGCGCGGGCGCCGCATGGCGATGATCTTCCAGGATCCGATGATGACGCTGAACCCGGTCCTGCGCATCGACACGCAGATGATCGAGGCGGTGCAGGCGCATGAAAACGTCTCGCGCATGGACGCCAGGGCGCGGGCGCGCGACGCGCTCGGCATGGTCGGGATCCCGAGTCCGGATGAGCGGCTGCAGGCCTATCCGCATCAGTTTTCCGGCGGCATGCGCCAGCGCGTCGTTATCGCTATTGCGCTGCTGCACCGGCCGGACTTCATCATCGCCGACGAGCCAACCACCGCGCTCGATGTGACGATCCAGGCACAGATTCTCGCCGAGATGCAAAAGCTCGTGGCGCAGAACAACACGTCGCTGATCTGGATCACGCATGATCTCGCCGTCGTCTCGCGGCTCGCCGACCGGATCGCCGTGATGTATGCGGGCCGCATCGTCGAATCCGGCCCGGTGTCGGACGTTCTCGCCCGTCCGTTGCACCCTTATACCGCCGGTCTGATCGACTCCGTTCCCAGCCGCAACCGGCGTGGCGAGCGGCTTCGGCAGATCCCGGGAATGGCGCCCAGTGTTGCGCGGCTGCCGGCCGGATGCGCTTTCGCCCCGCGCTGCGCGCGCGCCGACGCGGCGTGTGCCCAGGCGGTGCCTCTGCTCACTGCTGGCCCGCGCGAGCACCGCTGCGTTCATCCCTTGCCGGAGTTCCGCGTATGATCCCCTCCACTCCGGTTGCGGCAGACATTCAAAGCTCCTCAGCGGGTTCTAGCGGGATGGCGCCGCTGATCGAGCTGAACGAGATTTCTCACAGCTTCGGCACGCGGCCGGATCTCGCGGCCCGTTTGGCGATCTCATTCAAACTCGCCAAACCGACGGCAAGCGTGCAGGCGATCGACGGTGTCAGCCTCGCCGTTCGCAGGGGCGAGGTTCTGGGCCTCGTTGGCGAGTCGGGATGCGGCAAGTCCACACTGGGCCGGATCGTCGCCGGCATCGTGGCGCCCAGCAAGGGATCGGTATCATGGCGCGGCAAGGACTTGAAGGCGCTTCCGCCGCTCGAACGGCGTGAGGCCAAGCTGCGCGTGCAGATGATATTCCAGAATCCCTACGCCTCGCTCAATCCGCGCCGCAAAGCGGCCGATATCGTCAGCGAGGCGCCGCGCGTACACGGGCTGGTTGAGGGCGATCTCGGTACTTTTGTCGATCAACAGTTCCGGCGTGCCGGTCTCGATCCGGCGCTAAAACACCGCTTTCCGCATCAGTTCAGCGGCGGCCAGCGGCAGCGGATCGGCATTGCGCGCGCGCTCGCCGTGCAGCCGGAATTTCTCGTCTGCGATGAGGCCGTTGCCGCTTTGGACGTCTCGATCCAAGCGCAAATCCTCAATCTCTTCATGGACCTGCGCGAGAGGCTGAACCTCACTTACTTGTTCATCAGCCACGATCTCGGAGTGGTCGAGCACATCTCCGATCGGGTGGCGATCATGTATCTCGGCCGCATTGTCGAAGAGGCTCCGGCCGAGGAGATCTTTGCACGGGCCAACCACCCCTACACGCAAGCGCTTCTCGCCGAGGTGCCGCGGATCGAAACCACCAAACGCGGCTTTGCCGCGATCAAGGGTGAATTGCCGAGCCCGCTCTCGCCGCCGAGCGGATGTCATTTCCACCCGCGCTGCCCGCACGCGATGCCTCGTTGCCGCACCGAAGCGCCCCGACTGAAGGTGGTTGCTGCCGGACACAAGAGCGCATGCCACCTCAATGACGCCGCCGCCTGAACGCCTTGGAATTTTTAGAGATGACCGACCTCCAGGCGTTCCAGTCCGTGACCGATGACATGGTCCTCTGCCGCGATATCATGGTGACGATGCGCGATGGGGTAAGACTGGCGACCGACGTCTACCGACCGGCAAGGGGAGGCCGCGCGCTGGACCGGCCAGCTCCCGTCATCGTTGAGCGGACGCCTTATGGCAAGGCGATGGCGTCGCGCGCTGAGCTCGAGGTCGGCATGACCGAACCGATGGCTCGCGCGACGGTCGCCGAGCAATTCGTGCGCCATGGCTACATCGTCGTCTACCAGGACTGCCGCGGCCGCTACGGCTCGGAAGGCGAGTTCGTCAAATATCGCTCCGAAGGTCCGGACGGCTACGACACGCTTGCATGGATCGCAGCCCAGCCCTGGTGCAATGGCCGGATCGGCACCATGGGCCTTTCCTATGCTGCGCATACCCAAATGGCGGCGGCGTGCCTTGCGCCGCCCGCTCTTGCAACCATGATCCTCGATTCCGGCGGGTTCTCTAACGCATTCACCTGCGGCATTCGCCAAGGCGGCGCATTCGAGCTGAAACAGGCGACTTGGGCCTATCGGGAAGCTCGCGAGAGCGCCGTTGCCGCCGGCGACGAGCTTGCCCTAAAGGCGCTCGAAGCGGAAAACCTGCATCGCTGGTTCGGCAAAATGCCGTGGTCGGAGGGCCGTTCGCCGCTCCGCTGGGCTCCTGAATACGAGGCCTATCTGCTCGAGCAGTGGCGGCACGAGACATTCGACGGTTTCTGGAAGCAGGTCGGCATTCATGCGGCGGGCTTCTACGACGATATTCCCAACATTCCGATCGCCCTGATGTCGAGCTGGTTCGACGTCTATGTCCCGACGACGTTCGAGAATTTGGCTGGCCTTGCCCGAAACGCGAAACGGCCGCTCGCCTTGATCATGGGTCCGGGCTTGCACGGCGACCGCAATCTGACCTTTGCCGGCGACGTCGATTTCGGACCGAACGCTCCGCTCGGCGGCAATGTGGCGGCAAGCTGGCTGGAGTTTCGTCGCCGTTGGTTCGATCGCTGGCTGAAGAGCGGGTTGGAGGACGATCTCGACGAGGAGCCGATCCGTCTTTTTGTCATGGGCGGGGGAAAGGGCACGAAAAATGAAACGGGCCGTCTCGATCACGGCGGGCGCTGGATCAAAGGCAAGCGGTGGCCGCTGCCGAACGTGACGGAGCAAAGCTATTATCTGCACCCCAACGGCAGGCTCTCGGAGGTCTTTCCTGCGCCCGACGCCGTCGCGCTGAGCTATGATTTCGATCCCGCCGATCCGGTCCCGACCATCGGCGGCGCGCTGACCAGCGGTCAGCCGATCTTCGCCGGCGGCGGCTTCGACCAGAGAGAGGACAAGAGGTTCTTCGGCTGCCGCAATTTCGGCTTGCCGCTTTCCGCCCGTCTCGATGTCCTCTCCTTCGAGACCGAGCCGCTTGCCGACGATTTGACCGTGCTCGGACGGGTAGAGGTGGAGCTCTGGGCGGCGACCGATGCACCCGACACCGACTTCACGGCGAAACTGATCGACGTCTATCCACCGAGCGCCGACTATCCGACGGGCTTTGCCCTGAACCTGACCGACGGGATTTTCCGCTGCCGCTTCCGGCGTTCATTCGAAAGAGCCGAACTCGTGAAGCCTGGAGAGATCATGCGGCTTCGCATCGAGCTGTTTGCGACTGCCAATCTGTTCCGTGCCGGCCATCGGCTGCGGCTGGATATCTCTTCGAGCAATTTTCCGAAGTTCGATGTCAATCCGAATACCGGCGCGCCGGCGGGCCTCGGCCGTAGCCGGCAAGTGGCGCGCAACACGGTTTTTCTCGATAGAGCGCGGCCATCGAGGCTAATCGCGGAGAGATTGGGGGCACAATCGGGCGGCTCCTTTTCGGCAGAGCTCGCTTGAGCGGACATCCTCTCTTTGATATTGCGGCTCCCTCACGGTCCCCTCCGTTCGTCCAGATCACGGTGAACGTGCCTTGAAATTATTTTTCGCCCGGTGGCTGCGAGTCTGCGCGCTACGGGAATTGCCAACTTGCTGAATATTCTGGCAGGAAAGAGTAGGGAATCTGCGCTTTTGCATATGTTTTGGGAGAACGGCGCTTGCCGGTGCGCATATCGGCGGCAGATTTGCCCTGCTTATAATTGGAATTTTCACTTCTAATTTGGCGGGCTGCGCAAAAAATATATCCTACCCTCCAGCATAAAGCCGGACATCGAAGAATGTGGATTGCCGACAACAGGCTCGGCATGCAGGGGAAGGGTTTGACCATGAAACAGGTGAAAGAGCCGACGAATACACTGACAAGAAGAAAGTTTCTCAAAGGCAGCGCGGCTGCTGCCGGGGCCGCCGTAGGGTCCGGAGCGATCGGCGGTTTTCCGACGATCTGGGCCCAGGAGATCAAGGACATCGAACTGCGCCACGTCGGCGTTTCGTACTCGGTCGTCAAGGCGATCGGCGACCAGGCGGCCAAGGATCTCGGCTTGAAAGTGACGATGCAGAATCTCGACACCTCCGCTGCCATCAACCGCTTCATCACCCAGCCGAATTCGGTCGATATCGCCGACCTCGAAGGCTGGCAGGCCAAGCTCGCCGCCAAACGCGGCGTGATCCAAGGCATCGAAATCAACAAGACCAAGGAGTTCGATAATATCCTGCCGATCTTCACCAAGGGTGAGATCGACGGCGCAGTGGTGTCGCGCCAGGGCATTTCGCCGTACGAAGCGATGTATATCGAGACGCCCGACGCGACCGATCTCCACGACGGCGTCACCGAATGGGCGACATTCCTGCCGCAAGTCTACAATGCGGATTCGATCGGCTACCGTCCTGATCTGATCGGCCATCCGGTTACCGAGTGGAAGGAACTGATCGACCCGAAGTTCAAGGGCAAGGCGGCGATCCTCGACGTGCCGGCGATCGGGATCATGGACGCCGCCCTGTGTTTCGAGAGTGCCGACCTGATCAAGTACGGCAACAAGGGAAACATGACCAAGGAAGAGATCGACTTCACTATCGACAAGCTGATCGAGCTGAAGAAGTCGGGGCATTTCCGCGCCACCTGGACCACATTCGACCAATCCGTGCAGCTCATGGCGGCCGGCGAGGTGATCATCCAGTCGATGTGGTCGCCAGCGGTTGCCGCGGTTCGCGTCAAGGAGATCCCTTGCGTCTACGCGCCGGTCAACAAAAAGGGCGACAAGGAAGGCTATCGCGGCTGGTGCAACGGGATGGGCTTGATGAAGCACCTCACCGGCAAGAAGCTTGAAGCGGCCTACGAGTATATGAATTGGTACTACACCGGCTGGCAGGGCGCTTTCGTCGCCCGCTACGGCTACTACAGCCCGGTGCCGTCCACCGCCAAGCCGTTCCTCACCGCCGCCGAATGGGACTACTGGTACGACGGCAAGCCGGCGCCGGATGAAGTCAAGGACCCCTACGGCACTCCGATGGAGAAGACGGGTACGGTGCGCGATGGCGGCTCCTTCCTCGAGCGGGTCAAGAACATCTCGTGCTGGAACACGCTGATGGACGAGGCGGCCTACATGAACAAGCGCTGGAACGACTTCAAGGTTGCGTGACCGGCGTCGCCGCAACCGGATCGGGCGCCTTGCCCGATCACACCTTCATCCGAAAATCCTCGGAGTCCGGCGATGACACAAAGCGTTGCGTTCAAGCGAAATCTGGCCGGGTGGGCCTATGTTGCCCCGCTGGTCGTCGTGCTGATCCCGTTCTTCGTGCTACCGCTGGTTGCAGTGGTGGCAGCGAGCTTCTTCGAAACCGATGGCTTCGGCGGATTGTTCCCGGCGTTCAATCTCGAAAACTACACGCAGATACTGACCTCGGAACTGACGTTCAATCTCTATTACGAGACCATCAAGTTCACCGTGCTGACGTGGTTTTTCAGCCTGGCGATCGGCTTCCTCGTCGCTTATTTCCTTGTCTTCCATGTCAGGAACCCGCTGCTTGCGCTCGGGCTGTTCCTGCTCTGCACAGTGCCGTTCTGGACCTCCAACATTATCCGGATGATTTCCTGGATCCCCTTGCTGGGCAAGGAGGGGCTGGTCAATGAGGCCTTGCTCAAGATCGGTCTGATAGACCAACCGCTCGAATTCCTGCTGTTTTCCAGCTTCGCGGTGGTCGTCGCCTATGTCCACCAGCTCACCATCTTCATGATCGTGCCGATTTTCAACGCCATGGGCCGGATCGACAAGCGCGTCGTCGAGGCGGCGCTCGACGCTGGCGCCAGCCGCTTTGATATCATGCGGCTGATCATCGTGCCGCTGTCCAAGAACGGTATCGCGCTCGGTTCGATCTTCGTGATTTCGATCGTCATGGGCGACTTCTTCGTGGTCAAGGTAATGTCGGGCGGCGGCTCTGCCTCTGTCGCCGGCGCCTTTTATGAGGACATCTCGGTGCTGCAATATCCGACCGCCGCGGCCAGTGCAGTGCTGCTCACCGTCGTTCTCGTGCTGACTGTCGGCTTGATCCTGCGCTTCGTCGACATCCGCAAGGAGATCACGCGATGAGCATGGCCCCGACCATCGCCGCAAGCGTGCCGGCGCACAGGAGCCGGGCGATTGCCCCGGCCAGTGGACGCCGGCCGTGGACCTTCTATGTGCTTGCCACCCTGTTCACGCTCTACCTGGTGGCGCTCTACGGTCCGATGGCCTGCATCTATATTCTTTCCTTCCAGGATCTGCGCGGCGGGCTGGTCTTCCCGATCAAGGGTCTCTCGCTGCACTGGTTCGTCGACCTGTTCACGCAGGTCCGCACCGGCGACGTCAAGGGCTCCTTCGAGCGCTCGTTCGAGCTTGCGATCGTGGTCACGGTGCTGACCGTGGTCGTATCCTTCCTGGCCGGACTTGGCTTTCGCAAACGCTTCGCCGGTGACACGACCGTCTTCTATTTGATGATCGGCAGCCTGGTCGCTCCCGGCCTGGTGCTCGGCATCGGCGTGGGACTCATCTTCAACGCGGTCGGTATCGAGGCAAGCCTGTTCACCTCGGCGCTTGGTGCGCAGCTTTCATGGACGTTGCCTTTTGGCGTGCTCGTCATGTTCGCCGTCATGTCGCGCTTCGACCATGCCTGGGAAGAAGCGGCGCGCGACCTTGGCGCCTCGCCCTGGCAGGCGATCCGGCTCGTCGTGATCCCGGTGCTGGCGCCCGGCCTTGTCGCCGTCGCGCTGTTCGGCTTCACGCTCTCCTATGACGAATTTGCCCGGACGCTGCAGACCGCCGGCTCGCTCAATACACTGCCCCTGGAGATCTGGAGCATGACGCTGAACATCACTTCGCCGGCACTCTATGCGCTTGGCACCGTCACCACGATCGTCTCTTTTCTCGTCATCGGGGCAAGTCTGGGCACGATCGCCTTCATCCAGAAGCGGCGCAGGAGCCGCCCGCCCGTTCTCGTGGGAGCCGGCGCATGACGGTCGGCATGGGTCATATTGAGATCGCCGGCGTCGCCAAGAGCTATGACGGCTTCAGCTATGCGGTCGACGGCGTCAATCTGAAAATTCCGGACGGCGCCTATTGCTGCATTCTCGGCCCTTCGGGCTGCGGCAAGACCACGATCCTGCGTATGATCGCCGGCCACGAGGATCCGACCGTTGGCGAGATCCTGATTGGCGGCGAAAGTGTCGTCGGCCTGCCACCGGTCGAGCGCCGTACGGCGATGATGTTCCAGTCCTACGCGCTGTTTCCGCATCTGACGGTTCGCGACAACATAGCCTTCGCGCCCAGGGTCCGTGGGCTCTCGAAGACCGAGCGCTACGCCAGGACTGACGCCATGATCGAGAAGGTACGGCTGGCCGAGTTTGCCAACCGTCTCCCGGCGCAGCTTTCCGGCGGTCAGCAGCAGCGCGTGGCGCTCGCCCGCGCTGCCATTACCGAACCACGGGTGTTGCTGCTCGATGAGCCGCTTTCGGCGCTCGACGAGCATCTCCGCATCAGGATGCGCGCCGAGCTGAGACGCATGCAGCGCGAACTCGGCATCACCTTCGTCCATGTCACGCATACGCAGCTCGAGGCCATCGCGCTCGCCGACATGGTCGTCGTCATGGAAAACGGCAAGATCAAGCAGTCTGGTCCGGCGCGTGAAATCTATGCTGCGCCGAAGGATCGCTACGTCGCGGAATTCCTTGGTGGGCAGAATGTGCTCAGTGGCAAGGTCGGCAGGATTAATGGCACGCGCGCTATGATCGCGAGCCCTGAAATCAACGGCATTACGATTCCGATGCGCGCCGGCGTCCGGCTGGAGGCCGGCCAGGCGATCGACATCGCGGTGCGGCGCGACGACGTCGAACTGTTCCGCACGGGCACAACGCTCTCCGAGCAGGACATGGCTTCGGTGCCGGCGACGATCCTCGGCATCGAATACCAGGGCAATTTCGTCAAGGTGATGCTGGACGCTGCGGGCGAGGAGGAATTCGTCGCCTATGTGCCGGAACGCCGCTTTTTCGAGAATCCATTCGACGTCGGCGATAGCGTCCTTGCCGCATGGCTGATCGACCGCGCGCATTTGCTTGCCTAGCCCGGAGCACACCATGGAAATCAATCTCACGCTCAATGCACGCCCGGTCAGCGTATCGATCGATCCGGCGATGCTGCTGGTCGATCTCCTGCGCGAGCAGCTCTCGCTCACCGGAACTCACATTGGCTGCGACACCAGCCAATGCGGTGCCTGCGTGGTGCATCTCAACGGCGAGTCGGTGAAAAGCTGTACCATGCTGGCAGTCTCGGCAGATGGCGGTTCAGTAGCGACGGTTGAAGGCCTGGCGGGCGCCGGACAGGCGAAGCTGCATCCGATGCAGCAGGCCTTCCATGAAAACCACGGGCTGCAATGCGGCTTCTGCACGCCGGGGATGTTGATGAGCGCGGTCGACCTTGTCGGACGCAATCCCGACCCAACCGAAACGGAGGTGCGCGATTGGCTGGAGGGCAATCTCTGCCGCTGCACGGGCTACCACAACATCGTCAAATCGGTGATCGCCGGCGCCGCCGCCATGCGCGCGGGCAAAGTGAGGGGCTCATGAACATGTCAAAAGTGGTTGGCATCGGCGCGGCGCCGAAGCGCAAGGAGGATCTGCGCTTCGTCACCGGGCGCGGAAACTATGTCGCCGATATCAAGCGGCCGGGCATGCTTTTTGGCGCGTTCCTGCGCTCGCCGCATGCGCACGCCCGGCTTGGAGAGATCGATGCAACTGCCGCCCGCGCCATGCCGGGCGTGGCGGCGATCTATACCGGCGAAGACCTGAAAGCCGACAATGTCGGCGGGCTGCCGGTCGGCTGGGGCATCCACGGCAAGGACGGCATGCCGATGAAGGAGCCGCCGCACCCGCCGATCGCTCATGGCAAGGTGCGGCACGTCGGCGATGCCGTCGCCTTCGTCGTGGCGCAATCACTGGAGCAGGCGCGCGCCGCGGTCGAGGCGATCGAGGTCGAGTACGAGATCCTGCCTGCCGTGGTCGGCGTGGTCGACGCGTTGCAGCCGGGTGCGCCCGCCGTCTACGACGACATTCCCGACAATCTGTGCTGCGACTGGGAGCTGGGCGATGCCGCTGCCGTGGAGGTCGCGTTCGCCGACGCGGCACATGTCGCCAGCATCGAACTCGTCAACAACCGCCTAATCGGCAATCCGATGGAGCCGCGTGCGGCGATCGGGGAATATGATTTCGCGACCGGCCAGCACACGCTGTGGACGACGAGCCAATTTCCGCACGTGGTCCGCTTCCTGATGGGTGAATTGGTGCTCCACATTCCTCAGCACAAATTGCGTGTCGTGGCGCCCGATGTCGGCGGCGGCTTCGGTGTCAAGCAGTTCCACTATGCCGAGGAAGCCGTCGTCACCTGGGCCGCCGCAAAGCTCGGGCAACCCGTCAAGTGGGTTTGCGAGAGATCGGAAGGCTTCGTCTCAGACGCCCAAGGCCGCGATCATTTCACCGAGGCCGAGCTGGCACTCGACGAGAGTGGCAAGTTTCTCGGACTCAGGGTGCGCACACTCGCCAACATGGGTGGCTATCTCTCGACCTTCGGACCAAACATCCCGACCAACCTTTACGCACCGCTGCTATCGGGCGTCTATCGTATGCCGGCTATACATTGCTCGGTGAAGGTGGTCTTCACCAACACCGTTCCTGTGGATGCCTATCGCGGCGCCGGACGGCCAGAGGCGACCTTCGTGCTGGAACGACTGGTCGACCTCGCGGCGATCGAGATGGGCATCGACAAGCGCGCGATCCGCCGCCGCAACATGATCCCGACCGAGGCCTATCCCTACCAGACGCCGGTCATCGTCGAATATGACAGCGGCGATCCGCTGGGCTGCCTCGACAGGGCCGAGAAGCTCGCCGATGCGGATGGCTTCGAGCAGAGGCGGCTGGAATCGGCGGGCCGCGGCAAATATCGCGGCCTCGGCCTGTCCACCTATGTCGAGGCTTGCGGATTGGCGCCATCGCGATTGGCCGGTAGCCTCGGCGCACGTGGCGGGCTTTACGAAAGCGCGACGGTGCGCGTGCACCCGACCGGCGCGGTCACTGTGCTGATCGGCACCCACAATCATGGCCAGGGCCACGAAACGACGTTCGCGCAGATCGTCTCGGATCGTCTCGGCGTGCCGTTCGAAGACATCAACATCGTCTGCGGCGACACCGCCAAGGTGCAGTTCGGGATGGGCACCTACGGCTCGCGCTCGCTTGTGGTCGGCGGAGCGGCGCTCTCGAAAGCCGCCGACAAGGTGGTCCTGAAGGGGCGCAAGATCGCCGCGCACCAACTCGAGGCCGATCTTGAGGATATCATGTTCGACGCGGGAGAGTTTTCGGTCGCCGGAACCGATCGCAAGAAAACGTTCACGGAGATCGCCGGCGCGGCCTATGTGCCCTTCGACTATCCGCTGGAAACCCTTGAGCCCGGCCTCGAGGAGCAGTCCTACTACGACCCGGTCAACTTCACCTATCCTGGTGGCGCGCATTTCGCCGAGGTCGAAATCGATCCCGATACCGGCATGGTGACGCTGGAGCGCTACACCGCCGTCGATGATGTCGGCACGATCATCAATCCGATGATCGTCGAGGGCCAGTTGCAGGGCGGTATCGTACAGGGTGTCGGCCAGGCGCTGTTCGAGCACGGTGTCTACGATGAAAGCTCCGGACAACTGCTCTCCGGGTCCTTCATGGACTACTGTATGCCGCGTGCCGACAATTTTCCGGCGATAGTCGTTGCCCCGCATTCAACGACATGCACCCACACGCCGATGGGCGTGAAGGGATGTGGCGAATGCGGCACTATCGGTTCGCCGGCTGCCGTTATCAACGCCGTGGTCGACGCCCTGCAGCCCCTGGGCGTCACCCATGTCGACATGCCTGCGACGCCAAACAAGATTTGGAACATCATCCGCAATTCGCGCGCCGCGCTCGCAGCCGAATAAGGGGGCTTCGATGAAATCCTTCGACTATCTGAAGCCTGCAACGACCGTGGCAGCGGCTGCCCTGCTTGCCGAGCATGACGACGCCAAGATCCTAGCTGGCGGCATGACCTTGCTGCCCACCATGAAGCAAAGCCTAGCCGCGCCCGTCGCGATCATCGATCTTTCGGCGGTCGCAGCACTTCGCGAGATAGCGTTCGATGAAGGCGTTCTGGTCATCGACGCGATGGCTCGCCATTGCGACGTCGCCTCCTCAGCGCTGGTGCGGACACATATACCTGGACTGGCTTCGCTCGCCGCGCACATCGGCGATCCGCAAGTCCGCCATCGTGGCACGATCGGCGGCTCGGCCGCCAACAACGATCCAGCCGCCGACTATCCTGCGGCGATCCTCGCTCTTGATGCAACCGTGATCACGATCGAACGGACGATCCCCGCCGACGCGTTCTTCGTCGATATGTTCGAGACTGCGCTCGAAGCTGGCGAAATCGTCACCGGTTTCCGCGTCCCGGTTCCCGACATGGCGGCGTATGCGAAATTCCGCAGTCCGGCATCGCGCTATGCGATTGTCGGCGTGTTCGTCGCACGAACGGCCGGAAAGGTGCGCGTCGCGGTCACCGGTGCAGCCTCGTCGGTGTTCAGGGCAACCGACATCGAAACGGCGCTGCAGGAGCGGTTCGATCCGGATGCGCTGAGCCGCGTGTCATTGGATCCGTCGGGATTGAATTCGGACATCCATGCGGATCGGGAATATCGCGCCAATCTCGTAATGGTCATGGCGCGACGCGCGGTCGCCGCAGCGCTCCGGAATGCCGACGAAAGTGCAACAAAATAGCGGTCGGCCGGCGTGGTTCGGCCGCGCGAGTCCGGCCCGGGAGGGCTCATGACCATGATTCCAGTCAATGTCGGCGTAGCCAGTGCGCCGGGCGATCTTGCGCGTCTCTCTGCCGTCGACATGGTCGCCGGCTACAGGGCGGGCCGTTTCGACCCCGTTGATGTGATCGAAGACACGGTGTGTGCGCTCCGCCGCACGGATGCGGTCTGCAATATCGTTGTGACTGATCTCTACGAAGAGGCTGTTTCCGCAGCCAAGGTGATCGCGCAGCGTTACCGAAAAAGCGCCGAAACCCGCCCGCTGGCAGGGGTTCCCGTCACCGTCAAGGATCTCATCTTCGTCGCCGGCAAGCCGGCGAAGGCGGGCGCGCCCTCATTTGCCGGCTTCGTGCCGCCAGTCGATGCCCATGTCGTGCGCCGTCTACGCGACGCCGGCGCCATCGTAACCTGCAAAACGACCACCTGCGAATCCGGTTACAAGCTCACTGCCGACAGTCCCGTCAGCGGCATAACCCGCAATCCCTGGTCGCTGGAGCGAACCAGCGGCGGCTCCAGCGGAGGTGCTGCTGCGGGCGTCGCCGCCGGCTGCGGTCCGCTGGCAATTGGAACCGATGGCGTCGGCTCGATCCGCGTACCTGCTTCCTTCTGCGGGGTCTTCGGCCTTAAACCGACTTACGGCCTCGTTTCGCGCGCGCCCGGCTTCTTTCCGCCATCATGGGGATCGCTCGCGCACACCGGTCCAATAGCGCGCACGGTTGCGGACGCTGCTCTGCTGCTCGAGACAATAGCGGGCTATGATGTGCGCGACGCCGCCTCGCTCGCCCTGAAGCCGCAGGAGTACTCCAGGATTCCGCCATCGGTCATGGGTCTGCGCGTCGCTTTTTCGGTCGATTTCGGGTATGCGCCGGTCGATCCGCAAGTGCGTGCGGCGTTCGCCACCGCACTCGACATTCTGGCCTCCGCCGGCGCCAACCTCGTCGAGGTTCCCTTCGCCCTCGACCCGGATATTCTCGACAGGGTGCTCAATCCGATCGCCTTCACTGAACAAGCGGCATCGGTTGGTGATCGCGGCGCGGAAGCATTTCTCGACTCGGACGAGGAGTTCCGCGCCGTTCTTGACAAAGGCCTCACCTACAGCGGCGCTGATTACATGGAGGCGACGCATCTGCGCTCCCGGCTCCGGAACCAATTCGTCGAACTGTTCCGCACCGTCGACGTGATGCTTACGCCGACAGTTGCGGTTACCGCCTTCGCGGCCGGCACGCTCGGCACGTCCTGCATCGACGGGCATCCGGTCGACGCGCATCTGGGCTGGTCGCCTTTCACGTGGCCGGTCAATCTGTGCGGCCTGCCGGCCGCGACGGTCCCGTGCGGACGTGATTCTTCGGGCCTGCCGATCGGCGTTCAGATGATCGCACCATGGATGCGCGAGACTTCCATCATCGCTCTCGCGGGAGCCTTTGAGGAAGTGCGACCCTGGACGGAGGAATGGCCGCCGCTCAACCTTCGTTGAGCGGCCTTTCGGATTCGGGTTCGCGCATGTCCGGCATCACCACAGCGCCGATCTCCCGGTTAATATCGAGGTAGTGCGACAGGTAGTCATAGAGCGCCTTGGCCGCCGGCTTGGTCGTGCCCTGCGCCTTGTAAAGCAGCAGGTCAACTTTGGGCAGCGTGGGAAAGTCGCCGCTAGCCACGATCTCGCGCATGCCCGAAACGAGTGCGCTGCGGCCGAGCACGGTTACGGCCATGCCTGAAAACACCGCCGCCTGGAGCCCGCTGACACTCTCGCTCACGCAGGCGATCCGCCATGAGCGGCCCGCCACTTCGAGGTGCTCTATCGCATGATCGCGATAGATGTTGCCCGGCGGAAGCAGCGCCAGAGGCAGAGGTGTCTCGGTATGCGCCGTCGAGTGTTCTCCGGTGATCCAGACGAGCTGTTCCTGACGCACCACTCGCCCGCCGATGAAGTCGTTCATCCGCGTGACCAGCGCGATGTCGATTTCGCCGCGATGGACCTGTCCGACCAGCGGCGTCGACAGCGAGCAGTGAAGCTGGACCTGGACGCGCGGGAAGGCACGCTGGAATACCGCAAGGATCGACGGCAACAAATAGGCCGCGTAGAGGTCGGGGGTGCCGAGGATCACCTGACCTTCGATATCGGGCGATGAGAGGCGCGAGAGCAGTTCGTCGTGCAGACGCAGGATCGAATTTGCATAAGAAAGCACCAGTCTGCCATCGGAAGTGAGCACCATTTTGCGCCCATCGTGACGGAACAGATTGCAGCCGCAGATCACGTCGAGCCGCTGTAGCTGCAGGGTAATGGCGGGCTGCGAGCGGCTGAGGCGCCGCGCCGTCTCAGTAATGCTGCCGGTTTCCGCGACGCACTGCAGCGATCGGAGCATTCTTATGTCGACGCTGATGAGGTTCATATGTTCGAGCCAGATCCGATGCGGCCGGTCTAACTACGCAAGATTCATTCCAGCCGACCTTCGGCGCAGTTTTGTGCTCCGTCGCGCAACTCGATTGGCTAAGCCCGGCACGATAAGCTTGTGCAAAGACAGGCTGCTGTGGGGCAGGCCTCAATCGTATTTGGCCACAAAGCGTCCAACGGCGGCGAGGCAATCGTCCTTCTCCTCGACATGCGGCATGTGGCTGGAATTTGGGAAGACCATGCCTTCGACGTCGGGAATATGATCGAGAAAGGGCTGGACGCAGGCTTCGGTCGCTTCGTCGTAAAATCCGCGGAACGCCAGCGTCGGCGCCTCGATCAGATGCAGGCGCTCGACGATGGTCCAGTTCCGCATCGTGCCGATGACGTGGAATTCATTGGGTCCGTTCATGGTGTGATAAACCGTCGGATCCGCGTCGATTGCCGCGAATGTCCGGGCGACCTCCCGCGGCGTTGGAAGGACACGGCAGACGTGGCGGTCATAGAAGGCTTTGGTTGCCGCAACATAATCCGGGTGATCGGTGGTCCCGGCTGCCTCGTGCCGGTCAAGCGCGAGTTGCACATCGGCCGGCAGCCCGGCCCGCAATTGCAGCGCGCCTTCCATCCATAGCGCCATTGAGGCCAGCGAATTGGCCAGGATCAACGCCTTGAGCCCGGCAGGGCGTCGCACGGCATGTTCGGCCGAAAGTATGCCGCCCCAGGACTGGCCGAGCAGGGCGTAACGCTCGGCAATGCCAATGTGAGCGAGCAGCGCATCGAGTTCGCCCAAAAAGAAATCGACGGTCCAGAAGTCGCCGCCCTTGTCGGGCAGATGGGTCGACTTGCCGTTGCCGATCTGATCGTAGTGGATGACGGCCCGCCCGGTATCGGCAAGCTCCCTGAATGAATCGACGTAGTCGTGGGTGCAGCCCGGCCCGCCGTGAGCGACGACCAATGGCAGCTTGCCCGAGTTGAGATCTCCGATCACGCGATACCAGGTGCGGTAGCCCCTGTAGTCGCTGAATCCTTCGGTGGTCGCATGTGCCGTCACAGTTCCAAGCTCCGGGTCCTGGCTGGCAGGAACCAAAGTGACGGACCCTCCCAAGCCTTGTTTGCGGCCGACGGTACTAAGCGGCCCGGCGCATTTACAGCTAGCACTATTTATAGGTTTGCCCTGGCGGGAGGAGCCCTCAGGCGGAGAGCCTCAATGCTCCGGCTCGAGCAGCCGGTAGTGGGCAGCCAGCGCGATGGCGTGGAAGCGGTTGCGCGCGCCAAGCTTGCGTGTCGCCGCGTTGAGATGCAGCGTTGCTGTCGGCACCGCGCGGCCAATCTCGCGCGCGACCTGCTTGGCCGTCAGTCCGGCGGCGGCGAGGCGCAGGCACTGGCGCTCGCGCGACGTCAGGTGGACGTATGGGCAGGTGCGGATGCCGGCATCGAAACCGGCGTAGACGGAGTCGTGCAAGAGATGGCCCAGATCGCCGATTTCGGCGATTAACTGCCTTGCTTCGGCCTCGAACCCTGGCTCTGGGTCGGCGCGGATCGCGGTGAAGGTGGCCAGATCCCCACCGGCAAGACGGATGGGCACGGTGACGCCGCAGGTCATCCTGGTATCGAGCAGATAGCTGATCACCGGATCATGCCTGGACCGAAGCACATGCTGCATGACGGTGCTCTGAACGCCCTTGTGCGACCAGAGGAACGGCCTCGATACTGCGAGCGCGGCTTCCTGCACCGGGTCAAGCTGATAATAGCCGCCTTTGCACCAGAGATCCTGCATGTCGCGCGGCACGTTGTGCAGAGCCATCAGCGACGGGGTGATCAGGTCGCCCTCATGGCTGACCGGCACGGGCGTATAGTCATAGATGAATGAGGTGAAACCGACGGGCTCCAGCACATCGGTCGCCACCGCCATGGCGGCGTCGATGCTCATTCCCGTTCGGAACCGGCTCTCTAGATCGCCTGAAAAGCCCTGCATGCGACAAGCTTACCCGCTGGCCAT
This sequence comes from Mesorhizobium sp. WSM4837, assembly GCF_055811435.1. NCBI lineage: Bacteria > Pseudomonadati > Pseudomonadota > Alphaproteobacteria > Hyphomicrobiales > Phyllobacteriaceae > Mesorhizobium > Mesorhizobium sp. WSM4837. The sequence goes on along the minus strand of NZ_JBVVQE010000013.1, from coordinate 75,731 downwards.
TGCTTGTCAAATAGCCATGTCACCCGCGTGCCCAATAAATAGGCTTAAGGCTGGCCTCTCCGACCTATCTATCTTAATAGCTATCCTGCTCGGCTTCGCTGGTCGTAGTCTTTTGCGATTGGGCGAAGGTGCGGAGACCACCCGCGACCCAGATCATTTCCAGCCACGCCGCGGTCGTCGATTGCGTATAGCGTGGCCAGTCGACACGCTTTCCACGAGGAAACACAGCCATGCGACCCCAAAAGGCACTTGCAGCGTTGATACCCGGCCTGGCTCTGCTCGGCATGACGATCGTGTCGCCGCCGAGCAGTGCCTTGGCCGCGGAAGGCAAGCTTGGCGGCACGCTCCGCTTGCTGGCCAACGCCGCTGCCGGCACCGCCGATCCGCATATCAATTACACGCTGCAGTTTTTCCAGATGAACTATATTCTCTACGATGGTCTGGTGACCTACAAAAAGGCCGGGGACAAGACCGGCTTCGAGGTGGTCGCGGACCTTGCCGAAACCCTGCCGAAGGTCGAAAACGGCGGCAAGACCTACATCTTCAAGCTGCGCAAAGGCATCAAGTTCGCCGACGGCTCGGACGTCACCAGCAAGGATGTGGTGGCTTCGTTCCAGCGCATCTTCAAGATCAGCGGGCCGACGGCCGGGACCTTCTACAACGGCATCGTCGGCGCCGATGCGTGTTTGAAAACCCCGGCGACATGCACCCTCGATGGCGGCCTGTCGGTTGACGACGCAGCCGGAACGATCACCTTCAACCTGGTCCAGCCGGATGCCGAGTTCCTGCAGAAGATCGCCATTCCGCACGCGGCGATCCTGCCGGCGGGCGCGCCGCTCAAGGATGCCGGCACTGATCCGATCCCGGGCACTGGGCCCTACATGATCGCGAGCTATGATCCGAACAAGCTGATGAAAATGGTGCGCAATCCTCACTTCAAGGAATGGAGCAAGGAAGCCCAGCCGGCAGGGTATCCCGATGAGATCGACTATGAATTCGGCCTCACCGACGAAGCGGCGGTGACGGCGGTCGAGAACGGGCAGGCGGACTGGATGTTCGATCCGCCGCCGGCGGACCGTCTTGGCGAACTCGGCACCAAATATGCCAAGCAGGTCACGGTGCATCCGCTGATGGCGATGTGGTATGCGCCGATGAACAACAATCTGGCGCCGTTCAACGACATCCGTGTTCGCCAGGCGGTGAACTTCGCCATCGACCGCGCCGCGATCATCAAGCTCTTTGGCGGCAGCAATCTGGCACAGCCGGCTTGCCAGATCCTGCCGCCGGGCTTCCCGTCATTCGCGCCTTATTGCCCATTCACCGCCAATCCGGGCGAAAAGTGGTCGGCGCCGGATATGGACAAGGCCAAACAACTGGTTGCTGAATCGGGAACTGCTGGTCAGGAGGTGACGATCATCACCGAGGACAGCAGCGTCTCGAAGTCGATCGGGGTCTATCTGCAGGACGTGCTCAACCAGCTCGGCTACAAGACATCGGTCAAGCCGATCTCGCAGAACATCCAGTTCACCTATATCCAGAACACCAACAACAAGGTGCAGATCTCGGTCTCGCAATGGTTCCAGGATTACCCGGCGCCATCCAATTTTCTGGAAGTGCTGTTCAGCTGTGCCTCATTCACGCCGGGCTCGGACGCCTCGGTCAACATTTCCGGGTTCTGCGACAAATCGATCGACGCGTCGATGGCCGAAGCAGAGACAGCCACCATCGCCGACCCAGCCAAGGGCGCAACACTCTGGACGGCCATCGACAAGGCGGTGACGGACAAGGCCCCGGTCGCTGTTTTGTTCACACCCAAGCGGGTCGATGTCGTCTCTTCCAGGCTGAAGAACTTCACCTTCAGCCCGCAATTCTACTGGATCGTCAGCCAGTCCTGGGTCGAATGATCCCCTCGAGCCAATGCGACGGAGTGCCACCGGCGCTCCGTCGCATTTCCTTTTCCGCCGGATCAGCGCATCTTCCAGGTCGAGATTTTTGCCAGGCAATCCCGTTTATGGTCCCCCGTTCATGGTCAATGTCATTGCGGACCAGCCTGCCGCCCCGGTCCGCCAGGCCGCCGCTGGCCCATGGCGCACGGCATGGCGCAAGCTTAAAGCCGATCGTTCGGCAATAGCGGCGTTCGGTGTGCTCGTCGTCATCGTCATCGCTTCGCTGGCGGCGCCGCTTTATGCGCAATACATCGCCCACACGGATCCTTTCGTAACCAATCTCAACGGCGAGATCGTCATCGATGGGGTGACCCAGCCGGTACTGCAGGCTTCCACCGAAGGCCTTGGCCTCGGCATGACGCCGATTGGGCCGACCTGGCGGATCGGGCCGTATCTGCTCGGCGCCGACAATCAGGGCCGTGACGTCGCGGCGCGACTGCTTTATGGCGGGCGGGATTCGCTGCTGATCTCGGGCGCTGCAGCTGTGCTGTGCCTCGTCCTGGCGACCTTTCTGGGGGTTGTTTCCGGGTTCTTCGGCGGCATTGTCGATGTCGGCCTGTCGCGCATTCTCGACGTGCTCTGGGCGTTCCCGGTTTTCCTGCTGGCGATTTCCCTGTCGATCGTGCTGATCGCGCAGAGCATCCAGATCGGTCCGTTCGAAATCCGCTCCGGCAGCCTGTGGCTGCCGATCTTCATCATCGGCATCGTCTATGTGCCCTATGTGGCACGGCCGATCCGTGGCCATGTCCTGACCTTGATGCAGGCCGAATTCGTCACCGCGGCGATCGGGCTTGGCGCGTCGCCCTGGCGCATCCTGCTGCGCGACATCATGCCAAATGTGGTGACGCGCATCATCGTTTTCGTGCCGTTGATCCTGGCACTCAACATGATGACCGAATCCTCACTGTCGTTTCTGTCGATCGGCGTGCAACCGCCGGACGCCAGTTGGGGCACGATCATCCAGGACGGTCAGGGCCTGCTCTATTCCAGGCCGATCGTGGCGCTGGCGCCCGGGCTTGCCATTGTCATCACCGTGCTGGCTCTCAACATTCTCGGCGACGGCGTGCGCGATGCGCTCGATCCGAAATCCTCGCCGAGGGGCATCTAGTGCTTGCCGCCATGAGTTTTCGGCTCGGCCAGATGGTGCTGGTCATGTTCGGCATCAGCGTCGTCGCTTTCCTGATCTTCTTCGCAACGCCCGGTGCCGATCCCTCGGCGCGCATTGCCGGCCGCAACGCGTCCCAGGAGACATTGGTCCAGGTCCGCCACGATTTCGGTCTCGATCGGCCATTGCCGGTGCAATACGGGCTGATGATGAACCGGCTTTTCGTCAGCCGCGACCTCACCTCCTTCGTCAATCGTGGGCAGCGCGTAATTCCCGCGGTGACAGCCGCCATTCCGGTTACGCTGTCGCTGGTCGGCGGCGCGGCGGTGCTGTGGGTGTTGGGCGGACTGATCGTCGGGGTGATCGCCGGGGCGACGCGCGGCACGTTCATCGACCGGGCGCTGATGATCCTGAGCCTGATTGGAGTGTCCGTTCCGGTCTTCTGGCTCGGCGAGGTCGCCAATCTGCTGACACAGAGCCGCTGGCATGACACCTGGCTGTTTTCTTGGGTTCCTCCGCTCGGCTACATCCCCCTGACACAGGACCCCTGGGGCTGGTTCAAGGCGCTCGTCATTCCGTGGTTCACGCTGGCGACGCTTTATGTCGGCCTTTACGGACGGGTGCTGAGGGCAAGTCTGATCGAGATGATGCAGGAGGATTTTATCCGCACCGCGCGGGCCAAGGGGATCGGCGAGCGGCGGGTTTTGCTGCATCACGGCCTCAGGACGTCACTGGTGGCATTCGTCACCATGTTCGGTCTCGATTTCGGTGCCTTGGTCGGCGGCGGCGCGCTGTTGACCGAAGTGGTCTTCGGGCTGCAGGGCGTCGGGAAATTGACCTATGAGGCACTGCAGACCCTCGACCTGCCGATGATCCTTGCCACGGTGATCTACGCCTCGTTTTTCGTGGTGATGGCAAACTTCGTCGTCGACGTCGTCTTCGTCTTTATCGACCCGAGGGCTCGCGATGTCCGTTAACGCTCCCCTTCTCGTCGTCGAGGGTCTCACCGTATCCTTCCGCAGCGACGCGGGGCTGGTGCGGGCTGTGGCAGGCGTCTCGTTTGCCGTCGAGCAGCGGGAGATCGTCGGTGTCGTCGGTGAGTCCGGTTCCGGCAAAAGCCAGACCTTGCTGGCCATCATGGGGCTGATCGACAGCCCCAATGCCGTCGTCTCCGGTTCAATCCGCTTCATGGGGCAGGAGCTCGTCGGGCTCAACCGGCGTGCGCTCGATGCCATTCGCGGCCGCCAGGTCGCGATGATCTTCCAGGATCCGATGTCGGCGCTCACCCCGGTGCATACGATCGGCAACCAGATCGGCGAGCAGGTGCGTGCGCATGAGAAAGTGTCGGCGCGGGCGGCGCGGGCGAGGGCGGTGCAGTTGCTGGATGCGGTCGGCATTGCCAATCCTGATCGGGTCGTCGACGGCTATCCGCACCAGCTCTCCGGCGGCATGCGCCAGCGTGCGGTGATTGCGATGGCGCTCTCGTGCAACCCGGCGCTGCTTGTCGCGGATGAACCGACCACGGCCCTGGACGTGACCGTGCAGGCGCAGATCCTCGAACTGATCGGACGGCTGCGCGATCAGTTCGGCTCGGCGGTGATCCTGGTCACACACGATCTTGGCGTCGTCGCCCAGGTCGCGGATCGGGTCTTGGTCATGTATGGCGGACGCTTCGTCGAGGAGGGCCGCAAGAGCAGCGTGTTCCGAACGCCGCTGCATCCCTACACATGGGGACTGTTCGGCTCGATCCCGCCGATGGATGGTGAGCGTCCGGTACGCCTCGCCGCGATTCCGGGAGCTCCGCCTTCCCTCTCCGACCTGCCGAAAGGCTGCGCCTTCGGTCCGCGCTGTGCGTTCCGCCACGATGCCTGCATTGTCCAGCCCCCGCTTGTCGGCGGGAACGGCCATCGTGCTGCTTGCGCGTTGCCGGAAACCAGCCGCAAACAGTTCCATATCCGCGAGGTTGCCAGCATCGAGTCGCCAGTATGAGCGGCGTGCTGCGGGAGCGCCCGCTGCTCCGGACCAGCGACTTGTCGAAACACTATCACGTCGGCCGATCGATTTTACCGGCGCAGCGCCGGACGGTCCAGGCGGTCGACACGGTATCGCTCGACATCTGGCCCGGGGAAACGCTTGGCATCGTCGGGGAGTCAGGTTGCGGTAAATCCACTCTTGGCCGATGCCTGGTGCGTCTGACCGATATCACCTCCGGTTCTCTGGAGTTCGAGGGCCGCGACATTACCGACGCGTCCCAGCGTCAGCTCCGTCCGTTGCGGCGACAGATGCAGATGGTCTTTCAGGATCCGAGCGCCTCGCTCAATCCACGTCGGCGGGTCGGCGATCTGCTGGCCGATCCGTTCCGCATCCATGAGCGCATCTCGGCATCGGAAATGACGGACCGCGTCGCCGAGCTTCTGCGCCGGGTCGAATTGTCCCCCGAGCACGCGTCGCGCTATCCCCACGAATTCTCGGGCGGCCAGCGGCAGCGGATCGGCATTGCTCGCGCGCTGGCGCTCCGGCCAAGGCTGATCGTGGCCGACGAGCCGGTCTCGGCGCTCGACGTTTCGATCCAGGCCCAGATCGTCAATCTGCTGGCCGATCTGCGCGAGGAGTTCAACCTGACCTATGTATTCATCGCCCATGATCTATCCGTGGTGCGCCAGATTTCGACGCGCGTGGCCGTCATGTATCTGGGATCGGTCGTGGAGAGCGGGCCGACCGATCTGGTCTTTGCGGCGCCCAGGCACCACTACACCACGGCACTCCGTTCCGCGGTGCCGATACCCAGTATCGATCGGGCACGACGCGAGCGGCTTGTCCTGAAGGGTGACTTGCCGAGCCCGATGAACCCACCCTCCGGCTGCCGGTTTCACACCCGCTGCCCGGCTGCCACTTCCATGTGCCGCAACGAACGTCCGCTGCTGCAGAGCACGGGCGACGGTCGCCTGGTTGCTTGCCATCATCCGGGCGGCGGGTAAGGCGCGGGATTCTCGTTGGGGGAGGGGACAGGTCGTTGCGTGCGGCGGCGAAGTCGAAGCACAACGGTCTAGATTGCTCCCGTCCGCTCAAGCGGGCGCGGCTGTGCCGAGAGCTGCGGCCAGGACATCAGCGAGGCCACGGCCGGCGCTGCCGTCCTCGTCGAGGCGCGGATTGTAGATGGTGACCTCGATCCCGACCGCCTTGCCGCTCGCCAGGATGATGCGGAGTGCCGCCGACAGTTCGTCCCAAGACAGCCCGCCCGGTATGCGGAAATCGACCGCCGGCATGATCGCATCGTCGAGACAATCAGCGTCGAGATGGATGAAGAAGCCGTCGAGTTCCGCCCGCGTCAGGTGGCCAACGGCGGCCCGGGCGGCGGTTTCGACGCCCAGGCGGCGGATGGCGTGCAGATCGTAGGCCATGAACTCGGCTGGCAAAGGCTGGCTGCCGAATTCGGCCTGGTCCTCGTGGTCGCGAAATGCGAAGGCGACGACGTCCCCGGAGCGCACCAACGGGCGGCGGCCCTCCAGGTCGGTCAGCAGCGCCGGCCCGTAGCCGGTGACGAAGGCCAGCTCCATCGACGCGCCTTCGCTGTTGGGCTCCGCTTCCGGCTGGAAGAAATCGGCGTGGCCGTCGATGAAGGACAGGCCGTAGCGGCCGCACCGGCGCAGCGCGAGCATCGGACCCAGCAGGATCGTACAGTCGCCGCCCAGCACCACCGGGAATTCGCGGGCGTGCAGCACCTCCTCCACGGCGTCGGCGAGCTTGGGTGACCACGCCGCGATCGCCTTGGCATTCAGCGTCAGGGTGGCAGGGTCGGGCTTCGGGTCTTTCGGCGGGACGGCCAGCCGCCCGGCGCGGCGCGCATGGATGCGTTCGGCGAGGCCCAGTTCCAGCAGCCGACCGGGCAAGGCTTCAACGCCGTCGGTCGCCAGACCCAGCGAGGACGGCGCTTCAAGGATGGCACAGGGGCGGGTCGGCATCAGGTGCTCCCAGGTATCGCGAGTGAGAACCGGCGCAACGCCAGCGGTTTCCGCTACTGAGCGCTGCGCGGCTGCCGGTTTGACGGCCCATAAGCGACGCTTTTGCAGCCAAAAAACTCGCCTCGCAGCCGGCGTAACCCAGTACGTGGGCGAAACCGAGGAGATTTCAAGCCGCCGCCCAACTTCCCTGTTGAAGGCAGGATCGCAAGTTTTCCGACCGGTGGGAGACCGTTTTTGAGCGCATTCAGAGAGGACGATGCGCGGCCAAAACGGGGCGCTCTTCTCAAAGGCCCTCATCCCAATACGGTGCGCGTCCTATGCATCGAGCAAGGTGGTCGACGAAGGCACGGACCTTCATCGACATGAGCCTGTTGCTGAGATAGACGGCATAAATCGTGCTGGCTGGATGCTCCCAGGCATCCAGCACGCGGCGCAGCGCGCCGGTACGCAGCGGCTCCGCCACCGCCCATGTGGGCAATAGGGCGATGCCGATGCCGTCGAGTGCGGCAACGCGCAGCATCTCCGCATTGTTGCTGCGAAAGCTGCCGCCCACGGTCACCCGCACCTCGCCAATTTTGCCGGTAAGGCGCCATTCATCGCCCCAAGGCAAAAGGCTGGTGCAGAGGCAGTTGTGCTTGGCGAGGTCGCCCGGCTCGCGCGGCGCTTCATGCTTGGTGAGATAGGCGGGCGCAGCACAGGCGACGAGCCGGGATGGCGCGAGCTTGCGCACGACAAGCGGCGAATCCTCGAGCGCGCCGATACGGATCGCCAGATCCAGCCCCTCATCGACCAGGCTCACATGCGTTGGGCTCAAGGCAATGTCGACGGAAAGGTCCGGATAGCGCCTCAGGAATTCCGGGACGGCCGGCGCCACATGCATCCAGCCGAAGCTGTCGGGCGCCGATATGCGAAGCGTGCCGCGCGGTTCGCGCTGCAACGCGCTCGCCTCTTGTTCCGCCGCTTCAGCTTCGGCGAGAATCCGGGCGCAGTGGCGGTAGTAGGCTGCGCCCGCTTCGGTCATCGTGAGCCGACGCGTGGTGCGGTTGAGGAGGCGAATGCCCAGGCGCTGTTCGAGCCGCTGGACATGGGCGCTGACTGCCGATTTGGAGAGTCCGAGCCGGTGAGCCGCAGCCGAGAAACTGCCGCTGTCCACGACGCGAGCGAACGCCGCGATGCCATTGAGCGGGTCCATCATCGGATTGTCCTGAAATCCGGACAGCATGTCCATACAATTCCGGCTAATCGACGGACGAGAACGGCCTATCTCCTGGTGAACGACCTGAACCACGAAGGAGATCGACGATGGATGCCAAAGCTACAGCGGCTGAAGCGTTCGTGCGCGAGCCGGCGGCCGGCTCGACGCTCAACGTTTTGGGCATCACCCATATCTACAAGGCCACCGGCGCCGAGACCGCCGGGTCCTTCTCGCTCTGGGAGTCCGTGGTTCCGCCGGGCGCGGGAGTGCCACCGCACATCCATGCCCGAGAGGATGAAGGCTTTTATGTGCTGAGCGGCGAACTCGTCATCGAATTCGAGGGCCAATCCGCGCCCCATCGCGTTGCGCCAGGCGGCTTCTTCTTCGGCGCACGCGGCCGGCGCCATGCCATCCGCAATGTCGGCGACAAGCCAGCTCGCGTGCTCGTCTTCTGCGCACCGAGTTGCGGCCTTGATCAGATGTTCGCGGAATTGGACGCCGCGACTGCCGCCGGCACGCCGGAGATGGCAAAGGTCGTGGCCATCACCGCCAAATACGGCGTCACCATCGAGGCGCCGGCTGATCCGCCGCACTGAGGTCGAACGATCGTCTGTCAGGCCGGAAACAGAAATGCGGCGGCGGGATCGAAATAAATCTGTCTGCTCGAGGCGATGCCCTCCTGTGCTCGCGCCATGTCGGATGTCGGCCTGACGTCGATCTCCTGGCCGGCGGCGGTGCGTGCGATGACGCGCCGCCGCTCGCCGAAGAAGGCGGTGTCGATGAATTCGACCGCAAGCCCGGCCGTGGCCGCGCCGGGTCTCAGCCGAAACGCTTCCGGCCGCACCATCAGCCGGGTCTTCTGGCCTTGGCTGAACTCCCGATCGTTCCTGACGCCGGAGACGACCGAGCCATCGGCGAGGCGGATCGTGGCGGCGCCGTCGACGGTTTCAAGATGCTCGGCCGGCAGGAAATTGGAATTTCCGATGAAGCTGGCGACGAATTCGCTCGCAGGTCTCAGATAGAGGTCCTCACCGCTGCCGATCTGCTCGATGCGCCCGTCACGAAACAGGGCGATGCGATCCGAAAGATGCAGCGCCTCGTCCTGATCGTGGGTGACGTAAAGGATCGTTACGCCGGTTTCGCGATGGATGCGCCGTATCTCGGCCTGGATTTCCTCGCGCAGCTTCTTGTCGAGCGCCGAAAGCGGCTCGTCCATCAAAAGGATCGGCGGATCGTAGGCCAGCGCCCTGGCAAGCGCCACGCGCTGCTGCTGTCCGCCGGAAAGCGCGCCAGGATATCGGCCGCCGAAACTCTCGAGCCGTACCAGCGACAGCATCTCGGCGACTTTTCGGTTCACCTCTGCGTCCGGACGGCGGCGCACGCGCAACGGAAAGGCAACGTTCTCGGCGACGGTGAGATGCTGGAACAGCGTGTAGCGCTGGAACACCATGCCGATATTGCGCTTGTGCGACGGCACCGACAGCAGCGACCTGCCTTCGAGAAGAACGTCGCCGGATGTCGGGTGCTGAAAGCCGGCGATCGCATAAAGTGTCGTCGATTTGCCAGAACCGGAAGGGCCGAGAAAGGTCAGGAACTCGCCCTTGGGTATGTCGATGGTGACATCGTGTACGGCGACGAAGCTGCCGAACGCCTTGCGCAGGTCGCGAATGGAGAGGAACGGTTCGGTCATTTCGACAATTTCCGCCGAATGAGTGCGGTTACGATCATCAGGCTCAGCGTCAGAAGAACGAGAAGGCTGGAGGCCGCAGCGATGACCGGGCTGAGATCCTGGCGCAGGCTGCCCCAGATCTTGACCGGCAAGGTCTGCAAGGTGGGGCTTGCCATGAAGATTGCGACCACCACCTCGTCCCATGAGGCGAGGAAGGCAAAGATCGCCGCCGAAAAAATCCCGATCTTGATCGCCGGCAAGGTGACCCGGAGTTTTGCCTCGAAGGGGCTCGCGCCGCAGACGATCGCCGCATCCTCGATGGATTTGTCGAAACCTTCGAGTGCCGCAGTGATCGGAATGATGGCGAAGGGCAGTGCCAGGACCGTATGGGCGATGACGAAGCCTACCGTGGTGCCGCCGAGCCCGATCCGCAGGAAGAATGCATAGATGGCGATGGCGAAGACGACAACCGGCAGCACCATTGGCGTCAGCAGCAGGCCGCGAAGCGTATTGCGCCCGCGAAACTGTCCCCTGACCAGCGCGAAAGAAGCCAGCAGCCCGATGACGACGGCAAGAATCGCGGCCATGGTGGCAATGCGCCCGCTGGTCAGCGCCGCTTCGAGCCAGGCCGGATCGGCGAAGAGCTCCTCATACCATTTCAACGTCCAGCTTGGTGGCGGAAAAGCCAGCCACCGCGACGACCCGAACGACAAAAGCACGATGAAAACCACCGGCAGCAGCAGAAACGCGGCAACCAGGCCGGTGAAACCCAGAAGTGCTGCGCGCAGCCAGCCCAGCCGGTCGTAGTCGAGCAGCATCTCAAATGCCTCCTGTCATGCGCTTGGCGCCGACGAGGCGCAGCTGCAGCGCGTAGAGCGCCATGGTCACCAAAAGTAGGATGAAAGCCGCCGCGCTTCCGAGCCCCCAGTTGAGCAAGGACTGGATCATCTGGGCAATCATTGCGGCGAGCATCATGTTGGAGGTGCCGCCGAGCAGCGTCGGTGTCACGAAATAGCCGAGCGACATGACGAAAACCATCAGGCCGCCTGCAGCGATTCCGGGAAGCGACAAGGGCAGCAGAATGCGGCGGAAGGCGTCGAAGGGGCTCGCACCGCACAGAGCGGCGGCGCGCAGCGTCATCGGATCGATGGCGCGCAGCGTTCCGACCAGTGGCAGTATCATGAAGGGCAGCATGATGTAGACCATGCCGATGGTGACGCCGGTCAGGTTGTTGATCAGCGGCAGCGGCTCGCTGATCAGGCCGATATCCATCAGCGTCCGATTGATGACGCCGGTGCGTTGGAGCAGCACCATCCAGGCATAGGTGCGGGTGAGCAGATTGGTCCACATCGACAGGATGATGATGCCGAAGATGATCGAGCCGAGGGCAGGCGGCATGATCGCCAGCATCCAGGCGACTGGAAACGCCACGATCACGGTTACGGCGGTGACGACGGTGGCGACCAGAAAGGTGTTGAAGAAGACCCGCGCATAGGTGCCGTCGCCAAACAGGGTGGCGTAGTTCTGCAGGCCCGGCACGGGTTCGGTTACACTGCGCAACAGCAACGCAACAACCGGCACCACGAAGAACAGGGTGATGAGGGTCAGCGCCGGCAAGGCGCCGCCGACGCCATCTGGCCTTCGGAGGATTGGCTGTCGATGAAGCAAATTGCCCGACATGGCGATGATCCCGGCAGCTCAGGCGGGACGCCTAGCGACGCCCCGCCGGTTAATGGGTGAGGTCGGCGGCTATTTGGCCTGCCAGGCGTACCAGCGCTCCGCGATCTTATCGCGGTTTTCAGCCCAGTAGTTCATGTCGAGGTTGATCTGCCCGTCGACATAGGCGTCCGGCAGCGACTTGACGACATCGGCCGGCATTTCGGCCTTGGCTGCCGTGTTGATGGGGGCGTAGCCGCTTGCTTCAGCAAACATGGCCTGGCTTTTCGGGCTTGTCGCAGCGGCCAGGAATTTCATGGCGCTCGCCTTGTTCTTCGAACCCTTGGGGATAACGAGCACGTCGGCGGCAGTCATGTTCTGTTTCCAGGATGCGCCGACATCGGCGCCGTCCTGCTCGAGGGCGAAGACCCGTCCATTCCAGAGCTGCCCGAAGGCTGCTTCACCGGAGGCGATCAGCTGCTGCGACTGCGCGCCGCTGTCCCACCAGACGATTTCCGATTTGATCGTGTCGAGTTTCTTGAACGCCCTGTCGAGGTCGAGCGGATAGAGCTTGTCCGCCGGCACGCCGTCGGCCAACAGCGCAATCTCGATGACGCCCGGTGCCGACCATTTGTAAAACGTGCGTTTGCCGGGAAATTTCGTCAGGTCGAACATGTCGGCCCAGCCGGTTGGCTCGGCCGACACCGCCCCTTTGTTCCAGGCAAGAACGAAGGAGTAGTAGAAGCTGCCGACCGCATGCTCGGTGGTGAAGCGAGGATCGAGATCGGCTTTCGGCACGACGTTGAAATCGATCGGCTCGAGCAGGCCGTCCTTGGCCGCTTTGATGGCGAAATCCATCTCGACATCGACGACATCCCAGGCGACGCTGCCGCCTTCCACCATGGCCTTCAGCTTGCCGTAGTCGGTCGGGCCGTCCTGCAGGACCTTGATGCCGGAACTGCCTTCGAACGGAGCAGCCCAGGATTTGGTCTGCGCCTCCTGGGTGGTTCCGCCCCAGCTGGTGAACACCATTTCATCGGCGTGTGCGGCAGTGGCTGCCAGGAGTCCGGCCAAAATGCCGGTCAAAATCAGTTTCATGTCATTCTCCTCTGTTGGTTGCTTGGTTTCTTGTTTTTATGAATTGCGCGATTGCCTCATCGCATGACGAACGGGTCCGGGATCGGCTCGTCGGATATCCGTATCCAGACGGATTTCGGGCGCGTGTAGTCGCGGATGGCGTCGAGCCCGCCCTCGCGGCCGAACCCCGACTGACCATAGCCGCCGAACGGCACGAGCGGCGAAACGGCGCGGTATGTGTTGACCCAGACGATGCCGGCATGGATGTCGCGCGCCATGCGGTGCGCTTTGGCGAGATTGGTGGTGAACACGCCCGAAGCGAGGCCGAACGGCGTGTCGTTGGCAAGCGCCAGGGCTTCGGCTTCCGTGTCGAAGGTGAGAACGCTGAGCACCGGACCGAACAATTCCTCGCGCACGCAGGGCAGCGCTGAATCCTCGGCATCGATGATGGTCGGTGCGTAGTAGAAGCCGTGCGGATGCTCCTCGGGCCTTTTCCCGCCGGTGACCAGCGTCCCGCCATTGGCGAGGCTTTCGGCAACGATCTTCTCGATCCATTCCCGCTGGCGTGGCGTTGCCAGTGGTCCCATTTCGGTGGCCGGATCATGCGGATCACCAATTTTGATGGCCTCGGCCTTGTGCTTCAGCCTGTGCAGGAACTCGGCCTTTATCGAACGCTCGACAAGCAGTCGGGAGCCGGCGACGCAGCTTTGTCCAGACGCTGCGAAAATCCCGGCCACCACCGCGTTGGCCGCGCTGTCCAGGTCGGCGTCGGCGAAAACCACAACCGGGCTTTTCCCGCCCAGCTCCAGCGTCGTGTAGGCGAGATTTTCCGCCGTGTTGCGGACAATCGCGCGAGCGGTCGAAGGCCCGCCGGTGAAGGCGACGCGTGAAACCAGCGGGTGACTTGTCAGGCGTCGGCCGCAATCGTGTCCGAACCCGGTCAGTATGTTGACGCTTCCGGCGGGAAATCCGGCCTCATGAACGAGTTCGGCGAAGGCCAGCAGCGGCGCCGGACCGTCCTCCGAGGCTTTCAGGACGACCGTGCAGCCGGCGGCCAGCGCCGGGCCGAGCTTGACGGCCGAAAGGAAGAGCTGCGAATTCCACGGCACGACGGCAGCGACGACGCCGATCGGCTCGCGTCGGATGGTGACGTCCATATCGGCCTTGTCGATCGGCACATGCGAGCCTTCATGCTTGTCGGCAAGCCCGCCATAGTAGCGATAATAGTCGCCGACATAGGCGATCTGGGCGCGGGTCTCGCGGATGATCTTGCCGGTGTCGCGCGTTTCCAGTTCGGCCAGGCGGCCGGCATTGGCGACGACCAGGTCGCCGAGGCGCACCAGCAGCTTGCCGCGCGCCGTCGCCGTCAGCGAGGCCCACGCGGCCGAGTGCAGCGTCCGGTGCGCCGCCTCGACGGCGCGGTCGACATCGGCCTCGGTTGCGGCGGGCATCGTCGCCCAGGGCGCTCCGGTTGATGGATCGATGCTTTCGAAGGTGGCTGTCGGCGTATCGAACGCCCCATCTATGAAGTTGCTGAAGGCCACAAGGGTCATTGCGGCCTCCCATGCCCGAAGGCCGGCATCACCTTGTCGACGAACAGCTGCAGCGACTTCTTCTTGCGCTCGTGCGGCAGACCGCTGTCGATCCAGATCGAGTACTGGTCATAGCCGAGCGCCTCATATGCCTTAAGCCGGGTGATCACCTCTTCGGCTTCGCCGATGACCAGGTTCTGTCGGATTTTGTCCGGCGCATATTGCGGCATGGCTGCGATCTCGTCGCCGGAGAGCGCTTCCAATATGCCTTGGCGAACCGGCTTCTTGTTCTGGAACCACGCGCCGAACTGGCAGTAGAACAGCGACAGGTCCCTCGTCAGTTGCTCCGCATCGGCGGCGTCTTCGGCAACGAATGTGTGCATCAGCAGCATGATCTCGGGGCGGGCCATGTCGGGATGCGCCGCGCACGCCGCGTTGAAGCGCTCCATCAGGCTGGTTACTTCGTCGTCGCCGGAGGCGAGCGGCGTCACCTGGACGTTGCAGCCGTTGGAGACGGCGAAGTCGTGCGAGTTCGGATCGCGCGCCGCCACCCAGATCGGCGGGTGCGGCTTTTGCACCGGCTTGGGCGACGAGGTGGTCGAGGGAAACGACCAGAATTCGCCGGACATCTCGAAATCGCCTTCCCAGAGGCCCTTGATGGCCGGGATGATCTCGCGCATGCGCTGGCCCGCGCCCCAGGCGTCGAGCCCAGGGAACAGGCGTTGGTACTCGTAGCTGTAGGCGCCGCGGGCGATGCCGATGTCGAGCCGGCCGCCGGTGACGACATCGGTCATGGCTGCCTCGCCGGCGAGCTTGATCGGATGCCAGAACGGCGCGATGACGGTTCCTGTGCCGAGCCGGATGCGCTTCGTCTTGGCGCCGAGATAGGCGATGTTGATGAACGGGTTTGGCGAGATGGTGAACTCCATGCCGTGGTGTTCGCCGATCCAGGCCGTCTCGAAGCCTGCCGCCTCGGCCATCACGACCAGTTCCTCAAGCTCATCGATGAGGTCGGCATGCGGCTTTGCCGGGTCCGAGCGTTCCATATGGACGAAGAGCGAGAACTTCATATCTGTTGACCCGGACTGGAAGTGTTGATTGCTACCGGCTTGGCGAGCGGACGGACTTCACCTTCGACCGCGTTGCCGACATAGACTCCAAACGCATCCTCCCGACATTCGCGAACATAGCGGGCGAGCATCGAGCGCACGGCAGCGTCGGCGATGTTCAGTCCGGCAATCCTGTCGATGTCGACGAGCCGGACCTGGCGATCGCTGGAGTGGGGCGCGGCTACCGTGCCGCGGTAGTAGACGTGCGTTCGCGATGGGCTTGCGGCGTCGTCCCAGACCGCAAACAGGAATCCGAGATGAGCCTCGATGGCTTTCGCAGCGAGGCGTCCCCTAAGGCTTCGCGTGTCGCCGGGTGCCCCGAGCCCTCGGCCCGCCGGCAGTTCGAAAAAGCCGTCGGCGGTTTCGAGGAACAGCACGCGGCCTTCATCTTCGAGGATGGCGCCGACCTCCATGTCGGGCGGCGCGGCCGCCAGTGCTTCCTGGCTGAGGCCGGGCGAGACGTAGGCGCCACGGCAATAGCCGAGGGGCTGCGATGAATTGTGGGAGAATTCGCGAACGCGGCCGATGAGGATCGAATGGTCGCCGGCGTCGACCAATTGCTCCATGTCACAGTCGAACGTCGCCACCGATCCAGCGAGCAGCGGGCTGCCGGTCGGGCCGAAGCGCCACTCGACAGCCGAGAACTTGTCCTGCGATTTCGAAGCGAAGACGCCGGACGCGGCTCGCTGTTCCTCCGAGAGCACGTTGACGGCAAAGCATTTCGAGGTCGAAAACACCGGATGACCCAGCGCTTTCTTGGCGATGCAGACCAGCACAAGCGGCGGATCGAGCGAAACGGATGTAAACGAATTGGCGGTGAAGCCTCGAGGCTCTCCTTCCGGCCCGATCGCGGTGACGATTGTAACGCCGGTCAGGAAGGAACCGAGCGCCCGCCTGAATTCGCCCGCGTCGAAGGCTGTGTCCATTGCCGGTCGCGCCGATGTGCTTGCGCCGTCGTTGCTCTCGAGAAAATCGACAATGCGCCGTGTGACCACGTCAGGCGAGGCTACGGCCATCATATGTCGTTCGCCCTCCAGAACGACGCAGCGACCGCGCGGCGCGAGGCGTGCCATCGCCGCCGACATCGCAGGCGAGGAATTCCTGTCCTGCGAGCCGGTCATGAACAGGGCCGGCATTGCGAGACCGGAAAGACGATCGCCCTGCGCCGCATCGGCATGGGCGAAAAGTCGATAGGTGCGCGCATAGCCCTCGGAGTTGACGCTTTGCAGTGCCACGCGCGTCATCCTTGCCGCCTCGGCCAGGCTGTCGGGGACCGGGTTGCCGAACCAGCGCGCGATCGTTGCGTCCGTCCCCGACGGGTTTTCCGCGCCATTCAGTTCGGCGGCGCGCTCGCGCACTGCCTGCGCAAGCTCCGCCGGGCGGCGAAAAACCGCATTGAGCGAGACGAGGCTACGAACCCGTTCGGGTGCATTGAGAGCGATTTCCTGCCCGACCAGCGCCCCCATTGAATGGCCAACGATCGAGACGGCATCCAGGCCAAGGTGATCGAGAAGCCGAATTGCCTGTCCGGCATAATCGGCAAGGCTGGCGTCCTCGGGCGGCAACGGCGACCGGCCGTGTCCCAGGATGTCGATGGCGATCACATCCCATCTGTTTTTCATCAGCTCGATCTGGGGTGCCCAGATCGCCGCGTTCATGCCGACACCGTGGATGAGAAGGACCGGCGCGCCGGATCCGGCACGGATGAAACCGGTGCCGTCAGGCGCCGTTCCGCGATGCCAGCCACGGTCCGTCAGCTCAGCCATGCAGGTCGCCGACCTCCTTGAGATCCTGGTAGCGGTCGCCGATGCGATGATGCGGTCGTCCGCCGATCGAGGCGCCAAGCGCCACCACCAACTCGTCCGGCGCCGGCGCGTCGCCGATCTGGAAGTGCACCGTCAGGTAGTGCGAACGTCGGCCTTCATCGTTCTTGTCCATGAGCGGGATCATGATCGGCGTGTTCGGCCCGCCGCGCAGGTTGGTGAAGGCAAGATAGGTCTTGGCGCCGACGGCACGCCGATAGTGGTTGCCGAAATGCAGCGTGTGGATGAGCGCCGAGGCATGCTCGATCTCGCCTGATGTGCCGCAGATTGCGGCCTTGCCGTAGCCTTCGATCGCTTCGCCGGATCCGGCAACTGCGAGGATTTCATGGGTCAGAATCTCCCCCAGAACCGGCGCATAGGCGCGGATCTCGGGCGAAAGGTCCTCGGTGAAACCGCGCCCGGCCCAAGGGTTGTCGAGCACCGCCGCCACGCCGATCAGGCGCAGCGGCCGGGGGGCCGCCTTACCGCCTTCGATTAGCGTGTTCTCGACATGGGTGACGATCTTTCGAATGGCCGGCTTCATCGAATCCTCGGTGTCGGGTCGGCTGAGGCATCCGGAAAAGTTCCGCTTTTGCCTGGCTGTCTTATGGTATACCATACTATTGAAGACCAAATACCTTGTCAACGGATCGTCGAATCTGTTTCTTGCGGATGCTGGGAGTATATGAATTGGCCGATGACACACTGAGGATCGAACGATCCGCCAAGACGCTGAGAACGCTGGCGCTGGAGCGCATGCGCGACGCGATCATGGGGTTTCACTTCCAGCCTGGCGAACGGTTGGTCGAGCGGCCGCTTTGCGACCAGCTCGGCGTCAGTCGCTCGGTGGTGCGCGAGGTCCTGCGGCAGTTGGAGACCGAGGGCCTCGTCCAGATGATACCTGGCCATGGACCCGCGGTGGCCAGGCCGGATCTCAGCCGCACCGACGAGATTTACGAACTGCGCGCTCTGATGGAGGGCATCGCGGCGCGCGCCTGCGCGCTGACGGCGACTGAGGGCCAGATCGCCGCGCTTGAGCGCGCGTTCGATGTGCTGCTCAAGGCGTGGGCATCAGCCAATCCGATCGAGGTGATGCGGGCGACCACAAAATTCTACGAGGTGCTTTTCGATGCCGCCGACAAGCGCATCGCCTGGGAGATCGTCCAGGGTCTGAACGTCCGCATCAACCAGCTGCGTTCCATGACCATCGCTTCGGAGAATCGCCGCGATGCCGCAATTGCCGAAATGACCGACATTATGAACGCGATCAAGTCGCGCAACGGCGATGCCGCCGAAGCCGCGGCCCGGCGGCATGTGGAGCAGGCCTGGCGAATTGCGCAACAGACCCTTCGCAACAGCTGAAGCAGAAATTTCACATTACGGAATCGTCCGTCGTCCTCGCAGAGGGCAGTGCTTTCGTCACAATTTCAGGGGCAATATTGTACGGCTTGGTCGTTCTGGGCGCTGTCATGGCGCTGCGCGAACGGCGGCTGCAATGAGAAGGGGTACACGATGAGCAAAGGGGCGCCAACATCGGCGGATGATTTTCTGACCGGGCTGAAGGGGCAGCGCGTGCTGGTGACGGCAGGCGCCGGCGGCATCGGCCTGGCCATTGCAGAAACGCTGTCGCGGCTCGGCGCGCGCATCGTCGTTTGCGACGTCTCCGACGAGGCGCTGGCCGCCGCTCCGGACAGGATCGCCCTGGTCGCCGCGGTCAAGGCCGATGTCTCGCGCCACGACGACGTCGACCGGCTGTTCGAGACGGTGAAGGAAAAGCTCGGCGGCCTCGACGCGCTGATCAACAATGCCGGCATCGCCGGGCCGACCGGCGGCGTCGACGAAATCGATCCGGCGGAGTGGCGGCGCTGCATCGACATCTGCCTGACCGGCCAGTTCCTCTGCGCCAGGCGTGCCGTGCCGCTGATCAAGGCGGCGGGCGGCGGCTCGATCGTCTCGATGTCGTCCGCCGCCGGCCGCCATGGCTACGCTTTCCGCACCCCCTATTCGGCGGCCAAGTTCGGCGTCATCGGTTTCACGCAAAGCCTTGCCAAGGAACTCGGGCCGCACGGCATAAGGGTCAACGCCATCCTGCCCGGCATCATCGAGGGACCACGCATCGACAAGGTTATCGCCGACCGGGCCAGACAGCTCGGTGTGTCGAACGAGGAGATGACGGAGCGTTATCTCCACAACATCTCGCTGCGCCGCATGACCAGCCCCTATGACGTCGCCGCGATGGTCGCTTTCCTGTTGTCCGATGCGGCGATCAACATCTCCGGCCAGTCGCTCGGCGTCGACGGTAATGTCGAAACCCTTTGAGGAGCCCGACCATGATGAAAGTAGCGATTGTCGGCAGCGGGTTCATCGGGCGGGCCTGGGCGATCAGTTTTGCCCGCGCCGGCCACGATGTGCGGATGTGGGACCAGTCGCCGGCCGCGACCGAAGGTGCGCACGATTACATCGCCGGCGTGCTCGGCGACCTCGCTGCGAATGATCTGCTGCGGGGGCAGGCAATCGACGTCGTGCTTGGTCGCATTGCCGTCGTTGCGGAACTCGAAGAAGCGCTGGCCGATGCGGTCCATATCCAGGAGAACACGCCCGAAAACCTCGACGTGAAGCGCGAGGTGTTCTCGCAGATCGATGCAATGGCCGGTCCGCAAGCGGTGATCGCCAGTTCCACCTCAGCGTTGCTGCCGTCGAAATTCACCGACCATCTGCAAGGGCGGCACCGCTGCCTGGTCGTGCATCCGATCAATCCGCCCTACCTCATCCCGGCCGCGGAAGTCGTGCCGGCGCCATGGACGTCTTCCGAAACGGTCGAAAGGACCCGCGCCTTCCTCGTCGATGCGGGCCACGCGCCGCTGGTGATGAAGCACGAGCTCGACGGCTTCATCATGAACCGCCTGCAGGGCGCGCTGCTGGAGGAGGCTTTTCGACTTGTCGCCGACGGCTATGCCAGCGTCGAGGATGTCGATATCGGCATTCGCGACGGGCTGGCGCTGCGCTGGTCGTTCATGGGTCCGTTCGAAACGATCGACCTTAATGCGCCGGGCGGTGTACGCGACTATATCGAGCGCTATCAATCGATCTATGCCAACATTTTTCCGCAGATGCTGCGCCGCGTCGACTGGGCCGGCGAAGTCATCGAGACGGTGGAGGCCGACCGCCGCAAGCGGCTGCCGCGGGAAGAACTCGGCGAACGGCAGGTTTGGCGCGACCGCCGGCTTATGGCGCTGGCCGCGCACAAGAAAAAATCGGATCAGGAGTTTGGAAGATGACGGAAACAAGCCGCAAGCCCGGTGATACGCAGACCAGGGGCAAAATTATCATCACCTGTGCGGTGACAGGGGCGATCCATACACCGACCATGTCGCCCTATCTGCCTATCACGCCGGACCAGATCGCGTCCGAGGCGATCGCGGCGGCGGAGGCAGGTGCGGCGATCCTGCACCTGCATGCCCGCGACCCCGAGACCGGCAAGCCCGACCAGACGCCGGCGGCCTTCGCCCGCTTCCTGCCGCGCATCAAGCAGGCCACCAATGCCGCCATCAACATCACCACCGGCGGCAGTCCCTACATGAAGGTCGAGGAACGCGTGCGCCCGGCCGCCGAGTTCAAGCCAGAGGTCGCCTCGCTCAACATGGGCTCGATCAATTTCGGGCTCTATCACCTCGTCGACAAATACGAGACTTTCAAGTTCGACTGGGAAAAGCCGCATCTGGAAGCGACGCGTGACCTGGTCTTCCGCAACTCGTTCAAGGACATCGAATACATCCTTGCGACCTGCTACGACAACGGCACGCGCTTCGAGTTGGAGTGCTACGACATCGCCCATCTCTACAATCTCTCGCACTTCGCCGATCGCGGGCTGGTCAAGCCGCCGTTCTTCGTGCAGTCGGTGTTCGGTCTGCTTGGCGGCATCGGCACCCATCCCGAAGATGTCGCCCATATGAAGCGCACCGCCGACCGGCTGTTCGGCGACCAGTTCCGCTGGTCGGTGCTCGGTGCCGGCGCCAGCCAGTTGCGTATCGCCGCGCAGTCGGCAGCCCTTGGCGGCAACATCCGCGTCGGGCTCGAAGACAGTCTGTGGGCCGGCAAGGGTAAGCTTGCCAAATCGAACGCCGAGCAGGTGGTGCTTGCCCGCAAGATCATCGAAGGCCTCGGCATGGAAGTGGCGACGCCCGACGAGGCGCGCGAGATCCTGTCACTGAAGGGCGGCGACAAGGTCGCGTTCTGAGGCGGCTCGCCTATCGCCGCACGGTGCCAACAGAGGAGGACGGCATGAAGATCGGAGTCGTGGTGGTCGTTACCGCGCCTCCCCGGCGATGGCGTCCTGCGCGGCAGCCTGTTCGCAATAACCGGCCTTGGCATCAAGGGCGTTGCGGAACCACGCTTCGCCGGATGACGGCGGCTGCAAAAGGGGATAGAGGCGAATAAAGAAAACGAGCGCTCGCTCGATTTCTAGACGATGGCGGCCACCTCGCTTCGCTGAAAGTTTGTCCATGAACTTCGACATTCCAGCCCGCACCGAAGATTACCGCGTCCGCATTGCCGACTTCGTCGAGCGTGACATCCTGCCGCTCGAGGCCGACAAGACGTCCTATGACGCACATGGAAATATCGCCTTGCCGCTGCTGGAGACGCTTCGCGCCAAGGCGCGGATGGCGGGCCTGTGGTGCCTGCAGCTCAAGCCCGCATCCGGCGGCGCCGGTCTCGGCAAGATCGACATGGCGGTCTGCTACGAGGAGATGAACCGGTCGATCTTCGGACCCGTGGTGTTCAATTCGGCAGCGCCCGATGATGGCAACATGATGGTGCTCGAGGCGCTCGGCACGCCGGCGCAGCAGGAAAAATGGCTAAAGCCGATTGTCGAGGGCAAAGTGCGCTCGGCCTTTGCCATGACCGAACCGCACCCCGGCGGCGGCTCGGACCCTTCGATGATCATGACGCGTGCTGAACGGCGCGGCGACAAATATGTGGTGACCGGCCGCAAATGGTTCATCACCGGCGCCGAGGAGGCCAGCCATTTCATTCTGATCGCGCGAACCTCGGACGATCCGCGCCATGGTCTGTCGGCTCTGATGTTCCACAAGGACCAGCCGGGCTGGCGCATCATGCGCCGCATAGAGATCATGGGCCCGGAGGAGCATGGCGGGCATTGCGAGCTCGAATTCGATGGGCTCGAAATCCCTGTCGAAGACATGCTGGTTGGCGAGGGCAGGGGCATGAAGGTGACGCAGGTGCGGCTCGGCCCGGCGCGGCTTACCCACTGCATGCGCTGGCTTGGATTGTCCAAGCGTTGCGTCGAGATCGCGCGCGCCTACGCTGCCGAGCGCTATGGTTTCGGCCAGCGCCTCGCCGACCGCGAAAGCGTCCAGCTGAAGCTCGGCGACCTCGCCATGCGCATCGAGATCGGCCGCATCCTGGTGATGAAGGCTGCGTGGGAGCTGGACCGCGGCGGCTTTGCCCGCAAGGAAGTATCGATGGCCAAGGTCCAGGTCGCCAATGTGCTGCATGACGCGGCCGATGTGGCGATCCAGATCAATGGCGCGCGAGGCTATTCGAAGGACACGGTGCTCGAATGGATCTACCGCTATGCGCGCCAGGCGCGGTTGGTCGATGGCGCCGATGAGGTCCACAAGATGGTGCTGAGCCGTTTCCTCAACGAGGAGGAGAAGGGCTTCTGGCGCTGGACCGTCGAAGGCGAGGCATAGCGGACGCGGGGTGGCATCTCAGGAGGAAAAGATGCCGTTGAATGCTGATTTCGATCCTGCGGCATTGAAGGGCTTTCTCGCGAACCGCTTCGGCGATGCCGCAATGGCGCTCGAGCGGATCGGCGGCGGGCAGTCCAACCCCACCTACTTCGTCGACTATGGTCCGCATCGCATGGTGCTGCGCAAGAAGCCGGCCGGGCCGATCCTGCGCGGGGCCCATGCCGTCGACCGCGAGTTCCGCGTGCTTGAAGCGCTCGCAGCGACCAACGTCCCGGTGCCGCGGCCGGTGCTCTATCACGACGGTGTCGAGCCGCTCGGCACGTCCTTTTACTTGATGGAGCGGCTGGATGGTCGCGTTTTCCACGACTGTTCGCTGCCTGGCCTCGTCCCCGCGGAGCGACGCGGCATCTATTTCGGCATGGCCGAAGCGATGGCCAAACTGCATGCTGTCCGTCCCGACGAGGTCGGTCTCGGCGATTACGGCCCGCCCGGCAACTATTTCGAGCGCCAGATTGGCCGCTGGACCCGGCAGCTCAGGGAATCGCCGAGCGACAGAATTCCGGCACTCGAAGCGGTCGCCGACTGGTTGCCGCAGCATCTGCCCACGAATGATGGACGCGTGTCGATCGCCCATGGCGACTTCCGCCTCGGAAATCTGCTGTTCCATCCCGGCAAGCCGGAGGTGATCGGCATTCTCGATTGGGAGCTGTCGACGATCGGCCATCCGCTCGCCGATCTCGGCTTTTGCTCGATGACCTGGCATTCGACGCCAGACGAATATGGCGGCATCCTCGGCCTCGATCATGCCGCCCTCGGCATCCCCAGCCAGCGCGAATTCCTTGACCATTATTTCGCGCATGCCGTACCCACTGCGCCCCTGCAACGCTTCCACCTGGTTTTTTCGCTGTTCCGTTTCGCGGTGATCTTCGTCGGCATCGCCGACCGGGCGCGGGCAGGCAGCGCGGCGTCGGCCGATGCCGCCAGCAAGTCGCCTCTCGCCGGCCGCTTTGCCGCACGTGCTCAAGAGATCATCCAAGGGGCAAGACCGTGGAGCGCCGCCTGAGACGAGCGCTCGCGCCCTGGTCCTTCGCCTACCCGCGGCGTCAGCAATCCAGTCCGGAAATCCAGTCCGAGAGGCTTTGCGAAAAACTTCGCGGCACGATGAGTTCGCACGCGGTATCGCCGGTGCGCAGGAACAGCACGGGCACATGGTGCAAGGATGTCAGCACGGCGCGGCCCGGGGCAGCCGCCGGCGCGCACCAGTCGACGGCGATGCATCTGGAGAGCACTCCTGCGATGTTCGCCCCGGCCATTCTGAAACGCACGCGACCCTCGCCGAGAGAAACCGAACAGCCGAGATCCGGGTCGACGGCAAGCGAAGATGCTTGCGCGCCGTCGTCGAGAGCCAGCCACAAGCGGCGAGGCGCGACGCGGATGACGAGGAGACCTTTTTGGCGAACCGTCTCTCCGACTGAGGCAGGAAGTTTCGTGCCGAGCGATGCCGAAAGGTTCGATTCGAATTGCCCCAGCGTGCCGTCCCAGCCCTCGATCTGGATGAGTGGGCAATCGACCACGGACAGGCTGAAATCCGGGCTAGCCATGCAGTCGTTCCCCCTGCGGATCGAGGAATACCGGCGAGACGATTCGGGCACGGACCGTTTCGGCTTTCATCGGATAGACGGCCACGACCTCGCTTCCTTCGCTGGCGACATCGCCGGCAAGCAAGGCCAGCCCGACATAGTGGCCGCGTTCGGGGCTGAAGGTGACGGAGGTGACGCGGCCGCGCCCGTGGCCGTAAGGTTTCTCGCCCGGCAGGAACAGGATGGCGCCACCGCGAAGGCGTTTTCCCTCTTCGATGCATTCCAGTCCGACCAGGCGCTGGCGGTCGGGCGCCTGGAAGGCGGGGCGCCGTCGCAGCACGTCGCCGACGAAGCCGGTACGCTTGCCCGCCATGCGGCCGAGGCCAAGATCGTCGAGCGTCGTGCGCCCATCGATTTCAGGTCCGGCGACATGGCCCTTTTCGACGCGCAGCGCGCCGAGCGCCTCGACGCCGTAAGGTTTCAGGTCGAGCGGCCTGCCTGCTTCGAGCAGGCGGCTCCAAAGCTGTTCACCGGCAGTTGCTCCGACATAGATTTCGTAGGCGCGCTCGCCGGAATAACTGAGGCGCAGGATGCGGAGCGCACGGCCCTGCCATTCGCTTTTGAGCAATCCCATATGCGCAAGTGCCGCATCGGAAACATCGAGAGCGGGAAACGCCGCACTCAGAATTGCGCGGCTTTTCGGTCCGGCAACCGACATCGCCGCCCATTCATCGCTCACCGAAGTCACGGCGACGCGCAAATCCGGCCACGCCGTATCGAGCAGGAACTCGAGACGTGACAGCACGTCGGCGGCCTTGGCGGTCGAGGTGGTCATGAAGAACCGGTTCTCGGCCAGCCGCGTCGTGGTGCCGTCGTCGAAGACGATGCCGTCGTCGCGCAGCATGACGCCGTAGCGCGCATGGCCAACCGGCAGTTTGGCAAAGCCGTTGGCGTAGATGCGATCGAGGAAAATCGCGGCATCCGGGCCCTGGACATCGATCTTGCCGAGGGTGGAGATGTCCATCAGGCCTGCGGCCTGGCGCACACTCCGCATTTCGGCGACATAGGCTTCGTTCACGTCGAGCCCGGATTGCCTGTAGAAATAGGGCCGCATCCAGAGCCCGACCTCCAGCATCTCGGCGCCGTTCGCCATGTGCCAGTCGTGCATCGGCGTGCGGCGGATCGGCTTGAAATGATGGCCGATGGCGCGCCCGGCAAGCGCACCGATGGCGACCGGCGTATAGGGCGGTCGAAAGGTCGTGGCGGCGGTCTCGGGGATCGTTGCGTTGCGCAGGGCCGCCATCGACGCCAGCGCCGAAAAATTGCTGGTCTTGCCCTGGTCGGTGCCCATGCCGAGCGTGGTGTAGCGCTTCAGGTGCTCGACCGATTCATAGCCCTCGCGATGGGCGAGCTCGATATCCCCGGTCGTCACGTCCATCTGGAAATCAACGAAGGCTTTTCCACGTCCAGCGGCCAGGGCCTCGCGAAGCGGGGCCGCGGCGGTCTCGCCGAGATCGAGTTTCGACGGAGCAGGCACCGGCGCCGACTTGCCGCATGCTGCCGCGGTGCCGGCGCGATGACCGTCCTCGACGGCATCGGCGGTCGAATAAATTCCCATCATCGAGCCGGCGCCGAACCGGTCCGCCGGAAACGCCCCCGGCACGAAGCCGCCAATGTCATTGCGATATTGAGGTTTGACGCCCAGGTGCGAAGTGAGATGCACGGTTGGCGACCAGCCGCCGGATACGCAGACCAGGTCGCAGGCGGCCTCGGACTGGCCGTCCGGTCCGTTGAGCGTTGCCCGCCTGACGGCATGGCCGCCGTTAAGGTCGACGATGCGCGTTGCGGCCCGCACCATCACGCCGAGCCGTGCGGCTTCTGCGGCAAGTGCGGCGGGCGGCGCTGCACGCAGATCGGCAACCGTCACCTCTGCTCCGCCTGCGGCATAGTCGAAGGCGATGCGCCAGGCGCCGTCATTGGTGGTGGCGACGATGATTTTTTTGCCGGGCAGGATGGCGAAACGGTTGAGATAGGTCCGGGCGGCCGACGCAAGCATGACGCCGGGTCGGTCGTTGTTGGAGAATACCATTGGCTGCTCGATGGCGCCGGTGGCAAAAACGATCGAGCGGGCGCGAAGCATTGTGAATGTCTGCAGCACTTCGCCGGCCAGTTGCGGATTGCTTGGGTCGCGTTGCTCGACCAGTCCGATGACATTGCCGTCATAGATGCCGAAAGCGGTCGTCCGCTTCATCAGAGTGACGGTTTCGGAGCTCTCCAGCTCGGCCTCGGCCTGTCTCAACCATGCGGCCGCTGCGCTGTCGGACGGCTCCGCCAGAAGCTGACCGCCGAGCAGGAAATCCTGCTCGATCAGCGCGACCCGCGCGCCGGCCGCTGCGGCAGCACGCGCCGCCGACAATCCAGCCGGGCCGCCGCCGACGATTGCGACATCGGCAAAGGCATGATTGATGTTGTAGCGGTCGGGATCAGGGCCGCTGCCGGCTCTGCCCAGCCCGGCCGCCTTGCGGATAAAGTGCTCGTAGAACATCCAGGCGCGGCGCGTCGGACCCATGAAGGTCTTGTAGTAGAAGCCGGCCGAAAGGAACGGCGCCAACAGGCCGTTGACGCTTTGCACGTCAAAGGCAAGCGAAGGCCAGCGGTTCTGGCTCTCCGCGACTAGGCCGTCTTGGAGTTCCAGCGTCGTCGCCGGCAGGTTCGGCTGGCGCCTGCCTGCGGTTGCAAGCGTGACCAGTGCATTCGGCTCCTCGGCCCCGGCGGAAAAAATGCCGCGTGGACGATGATATTTGAAGCTGCGCCCGACCAGCGTGACGCCGTTGGCGAGCAGCGCGGAGGCGAGCGTATCGCCGCGATATCCGATCAGGCTCCGGCCGTCGAAGGTAAACTCGACCGGCTGCTCGCGGTCGATACGGCCGCCCATCGACAACCGCTTGTGGTTCGAACTCATGCCGGTGGTTTCCTGGCGGGTGATTTCCTGGCCGACAATTGCCTGGCGAGATCGACGGATGCGATGGCGTGGTTGCGCGTGTCGCGTTCGACCACCAGCCATTGGCGGCAGCCGGTCACGTGCTGCCAGAACTCGCGGTGCAGGCCAGCCGGATTTGTCCTGATATAGACGTAACGGTACCAGGCCCCGGGATCGGGATCGTCGTGCGCCGGACGCGTGACGGAAGCGTCGCCGCCGTAGCGGAACTCGTCATGGTCGCGCAGGCCGCAGCAGGGGCATTCGATGCGCAGCATTTTGTACCGCCTCCTATTGCAGCCAGGCTGAGGGGCCGGCGCCAGCCTCGTCGAGCGTGTGGCCGGTGCGGAAACGATCGAGCCCGTAGGCTGCGATCAACGGGTGCGGCTTGCCGGTGGCGATCGTGTGGGCGAAGCACCAGCCGGAAGCCGGCGTCGCCTTGAAGCCGCCATAGCACCAGCCGCCGTTGAGATAGAGCCCCTCGATCGGCGTCGGACAGATGATCGGGCTGGCATCGGGCGTCATGTCCATGACGCCGCCCCAATGGCGCAGCAGTCGGATGCGCGAAATGCACGGCATCAGAGCGATCGCCGCCTCCGCCACTTCGCGCACGACGCCCAGATTGCCGCGCTGGGCGTAGGAATTGTAGCCGTCGAGATTGCCGCCGAAGACCAGCCCGCCCTTGTCCGACTGGCTGACGTAGAAATGATCGGCGCCATAGGCGACAACATGGTCCACCAACGGCTTCAGCGGTTCGGTGACAAAGGCCTGCAAGACGTGGCTTTCGATCGGCAGTTCCAGGCCGGCCTTGGCGCCGAGCACGGATGTATGACCGGCAACAGCGAGGCCGACCTTGCCGGCGCCGATCCGGCCTTTCGTCGTTTCGACGCCGACGATCCTGTCGCCGTCGCGGAGGAAGTTTGTCACCTCGCAGTTCTGGATAATGTCGACGCCATGGCCGTCGGCGGCGCGCGCATAGCCCCAGGCGACCGCATCGTGGCGCGCCGTGCCCGCCCGGCCCTGGAAGATGGCGCCATGTATCGGAAAGCGGGCCGTATCGGAAAAATCGAGATAGGGCACGAGACGGCGCACCTCGTCGCGGTCGAGGATGTCGGCATCGATGCCGTTCAGCCGCATGATGTTGGCGCGGTGGCTGAAGCCGTCGAGCTGGTCGGCGGAATGCGCGGTGACGAGCTGGCCGCGCTGCGAGAACATGACGTTGAAATTCAGCGCCCGCGACATGTTCTCCCAGAGTTTCATCGAGAATTCGTAGAACTGGGTGTTGCCGTCGAGCAGGTAGTTGGAGCGGATGACGGTGGTGTTGCGGCCGACATTGCCGCCGCCGACATAGCCCTTTTCGAGCACCGCGACGTTGCGGATGCCGTGGTTCTCGGCGAGGTAGAAGGCGGTAGCGAGGCCGTGTCCACCGCCGCCGATGACGATCACGTCGTAGGACGGTTTTGGCTCCGCTGCCCGCCAGGCGCGCTGCCAGTTCTTCTGGCCAGACAGCGCGTTGCGGAAAATCGAAAATGCCGAGTAGCGCACCATGCCTGCGGGCCTAGCGAACGATCGGGCCGGCCGGCGTGCGGGTAAGCACTTCGGCGCCCGCATCGGTCAGAAGTACGGTGTTGGAGACGAAGTCATTGCCGCGACCGGTGCCCATCAGCCACGACAGGATGTGGAAACTCATCCCGGTCTCGATCTCGAGGTCGGAATCGTGCCTCAAGCCGGTCACCGAATTGCCGCCGGTCCATGATGGCGGCTGTCCAGCGCCGACCAGATAGCCGCAGTGATGGCGGCGATAATGGGAAAGACCGGCCTCGTCGGCGACGGTCTGCCAGGCGGCGTAGACGTCGCGCGCCCTGGCGCCGGGCTTGAGTGCCTCGACGACGGCATCAAACGCCCTGGCGGTCACCTCCGCCATCGCGGCGTCTTCGTCGCTGATATGGCCGATGCGAACGAGCCGGCCGAGCGGCGCGTGATAACGCGAGATGCAGCCGGACAGTTCGATGAAGACCGGCTCGCCCTTGCGGTAGATCCCGTCGCCCCAGGTCGTATGCTCTTCGCCCAGGCGCGCGGCCGGGCGGATGAACGGGCCGAAGCCCGGAGCATGACCGCCGGCGCGGATCATCGCCGCAACGCATTGGGCCGCGACCTCCTGTTCGGAGACACCGTCCGAGATCGCGGCGATCGCGGCGCCGGCGGCGGCGTCGGTCACTTGTGCCGCCTGACGCATCAGTGCCTGTTCCTCGGCGCTCTTCACTCGCCGCATCCTGTCGACCAGCCCGGAAACATCGCTCCATCTGGCATCGGCCTGCGTCTGGAGTGCGACGGCAAGCCCATGGCTGAGGCCAGCCGTCCAGTATTCGAGGCCGATCCGCTTGCCGGACAGGCTGAGCTCCGCAAGCACCCGCGCGGCAAGGTCGGCCGCCGTTTCGCTGTCGGAATGGCCGCGGAATTCCGCTGCCGTCACCTGTTTCTCGATCGTCACCCTTTCCATCGAGCGGGTGACCAGGACAGGTTTCCCTTCGAGCGGGACGATCAGCAGGTGAGGGGCAAAATATCCCCAGTGATCGAGCCCGGTGAGGTAGAAGACGTTCTCCGGCGAAGCAAAGACCGTCGCGTCGAGCTCGCGCTCGGCCAGCGCCGTGCGGACCCTGACAAGGCGGCCGGCGATTTCGGCTTCGGAAAACGGACTACGGTCCATCAGGCGTCCTCGTGCTGGTTACCGGTTTCGTTGCCGGCATGATCTTTCGTCAGTGACCGGCTTCCAGTCCCCATGCTCAGTCGATGACGATGAGTTCGCGCGCCACGTCGCAGAGGCGTTCGCCGCCGCGATCCGTGACGACGAAGGATTCCGAGATGGCGATGCCGAAATCGTCGAGCCAAACGCCGGCCATGAAATGGAAGCACATCCCGGACTGCATCTTGGTGGTATCGCCGGGACGAAGACTTGCGGTGCGTTCGCCCCAATCGGGCGGGTAGGCGAGCCCGACCGGATAGCCGACGCGGCTCTCCTTCTTCAGCCCGTTCTTCCTCAACACTGCCTGCCAGGCGCCTTCCACCTCTTCGGCGGTGTAGCCGGGGCGGGCCTTCTCAAGGCCGGTGTCGACGCCCTCGACGATCGCCTTGGCCATGTCGACGAGGACTTGCGGCGGCTTGCCGAAATGCACGGTCCGCGTCAGCGCCGCATGATAGCGCCGCGGCACCCCGGCGATCTCCAGAATGGCGAGGCCGCTGTCCGGCAGCGGCGCGTCGGACCAGGTCAGATGCGGCGTGCTGGTGCCCTCGCCGACGGGCATCAGCGGACAGATCGCGGCATAGTCGCCGCCCGCTCCGGGCACGCCCGTGATCTGTGCCTGATAGATTTCCGCAATGACATGGTTCTGCGGCACGCCGGGCCGCATTTTTTCGATGCCGCGTTTCATGGCGTGTGTGCAGATCGCACCGGCCTCGCGGATCAGCACCAGCTCGGCTTCGGATTTGACCAGCCGCGCCCAGTTGACGAGATCGTGGTTGTTGGCGAAGTGCGCGTCAGGCAGCCCGCTGACGAGATGGGCATGGCAGCGCGCGGTGTAATAATGCGCGTCCATCTCGACGCCGATGCGGGCGTTTCCCCAGCCACGCGACCGGATCAGCTGGGCGAGTTCGTCATAGGGGTGTTCGACGGGCTGCTGCACCAGCCGTTCCGAGAACGGCACGATGTTCTTCTCCGGCAGGCCGGTGGTCAGGCGTGCGCTCCTGGCGTCCTGCGCCCTGCCGAACCAGATCGGCCGGTTTTCCCTTAGATGGACGAGCACGCATTGCGGAACATAGAACGACCATCCGTCATAGCCGGTCAGCCAGCACATATTAGCTGGGTCCTGACAGATGATGAGGTCGAAGCCGGCCTTCTCCATGCGTGACTTCACGCCGGCCAGGCGCTGCGCATACTCCGCTTGCGTGAAAGTCCCGAAACCGCTCGCGCTCGCCACCGAAATCCCACCTGCCAGTACGCTGGTTTTTTCTTAAATTGTGCACAACTGGCAATAATGTGTGGTCTGATTGCGAATTATTACCAGATTTCTGTAGTTTTTATATCCTAGCTTGCACAATGTCTAGGGCAGTTGTATACGTCTTGACAGGCAGGTGTCGACCTCGAAGAAGGCCGCGCCCGGGAATATCAGTCAGTTGTTCAATGGGAGAAAAGCATGTTCAAATCATCGATATCGCGCCGGATGGTCGTGAAAGCCGCCGCCTGCCTCGCGCTTGCCGCGACATCATTCACGGCGCTGCCCGCTTATGCGGAAACCACCCTCGAACAAGCCAAGAAGGACGGCTATATCCGCGTCGGCTTTGCCAACGAGGCGCCGTTCGGTTACGCCACGCCTGACGGCAAGCTGACCGGCGAAGCGCCGGAAGTTGCCAAGGCGGTACTCGCCAAGATGGGTATCGCGCAGGTTGACGGCGTGCTGACCGAGTTCGGCTCGCTTATCCCAGGTCTCAAGGCCGGCCGCTTCGATATCATCGCCGCCGGCATGTTCATCAATCCGAAGCGCTGCGCCGAGATCAATTTCTCCGAGCCGTCCTACGGCATCGGTCAGGCCATGCTGGTGGCAAAAGGCAATCCGAAGGGCGTGAAGGACTTTTCCAGCATCAAGAAAAACCCGGATCTCAAGCTCGCCGTGATGGCCGGCGCCGTCGAGGGCGGCTATGCCAAGGACGCTGGTGTCGCCGCCGGGCAGATCGTTGCCTTGCCCGACCAGTCCAGTCTGGTCGCCGCCGTCCAGTCGGGCCGTGCCGACGCTGCCGCGCTAACCGCTCTTTCGATCGCCGACATGGCCAAGAAGGCCGACGGCGTCGAATCGACCAAGCCGTTCGGCGAGGTTGCCGGCAAGTCGGTGAAAGGCCATGGCGGCTTCGGCTTCCGCAAGGAAGATACCGACCTGCAGGAGGCGTTCAACGCCGAGCTGAAGACGTTCCTCGGTTCGCCGGAGCACATCGCGCTGGTCGAGCCGCTCGGCTTCGGCAAGGACTACCTGCCCAACAAGACCACCGCGGAGCTTTGCGCGGGCAAATAGGTTCCCAACTGCTGGCGGCGCGAAAGCGCCGCCCCTTTTTCCTGGGGGAATCCGCATGGGAATCCGTACGCTCGTCGCCATGCTGGTCGTCGCGCTTGTCGTGATCGGTGCCTTGGCAACACAGGAATCTTACAAAGTGTTTATACCGGGGCTGCTGCAAGGCGCGGTTCTGACGATCGAGATCGCTATCCTCGGCAGCCTGCTCGCAATTGTCATGGGCGTGCTGGCGGCGCTGGCAAGGATGTATGGCCCGGCGCCGCTCAAATGGCTGGCCACGGTCTATGTCGAGATCTTCCGCGGCACCTCGGCGCTGGTGCAATTGTTTTGGCTGTTTTTCGTGCTGCCGCAATTCGGTGTCACGCTCAACGCATTCCTGGTTGCTGTCCTGGCGCTCGGCCTGAACGTTGGTGCTTACGGATCGGAAGTCGTGCGCGGCGCGATCCAGTCCGTCGCCCGCGGACAGTGGGAGGCGTCTACCGCATTGAACATGAGCCGCGCCCAGATGCTGCGCCGGATCATCCTGCCGCAGGCTTTCGTCGCCATGATCCCGCCTTGGGGCAATCTGTTCATCGAGCTTTTGAAATCGACAGCGCTGGTCTCGCTGATCACGCTCTCGGACCTCGCCTTCAAGGCGCAGCAAATGAACCAGAACACGTTCAAGACCATTCCGATCTTCACCCTCGTCCTGCTGATGTACCTGGCAATGTCGCTGGTTGTGACCATCGGCATGCGGCTTCTCGAAAGGCGGGCTTCCCTCGGATTGGCGCGGGGGAAGGCAGCATGATCTGGGACTGGGCATTTGCTTTTGAAATCCTGCCGGTGCTCGCCAGCGCTGCCATCGTTTCCATCGAGGCGACGCTGATCGGGTTTGCGCTTGCCGCCTCGCTTGGCCTGGTGCTGGCGGTCGTGCGCATCGCCGTGCCGTGGACCGGCTGGACGATTTCGGTGCTGGTCGAACTGATCCGGTCGACCCCGTTGCTGATCCAGATATTCTTTCTCTATTTCGTCTTTCCGAAATTCGGTGTCGTGCTCGACGCCTTCACCGCCGGGGTGCTTGCCATCGGTATCCACTACGCTGCCTATTGTTCCGAGGTCTATCGCGCCGGTTTCGACAACATCCATCGCGGCCAGTGGGAAGCCTCGGTCGCACTCAATCTGTCAGCCTGGACGACGTTCCGCGACATCATCATTCCGCAGGCGATCCCGCCGATCGTTCCGGCGCTCGGCAACTATCTGGTTGCCTTGTTCAAGGAGACGCCATTGCTTTCCGCAATCGCCGTGCTGGAGCTGATGCAGACCGCCAAGATCATCGGCTCCGAAACCTTCCGCTACACTGAACCGATGACGCTGGTCGGCCTGTTCTTCCTTGCCATGAGCCTGGTTTCTGCCGCGCTCATTCGCTCCCTCGAAGGCTTGCTCAACCGGAGGACCATGCGATGACGGAACAACCGATGGTCCGCTTCGACAATGTTTCGAAACGCTACGGCGCGCTGACCGTTCTCGACGGGCTCAATCTGGACATAGCACGCGGCGAGAAGGTTTCTATCATCGGGCCGTCCGGCTCCGGCAAGACCACGGTGCTGCGCATGCTGATGACGCTGGAGACGATCAATGACGGCGTCATCTGGGTCGAAGGCGAGCCGCTCACCCACATGGAGAGGAACGGCAAGCTTGTTCCCGCCGATCTCGCGCACATCCGCAAGATCCGCGCCAAGATCGGCATGGTGTTCCAGTCGTTCAACCTGTTCCCGCACATGACGGCGATGCAGAACTGCATCGAGGCGCCGATAACCGTGCTCGGCATGAAGCGGGCCGATGCCGAGGCGCGTGCGGCCGAGCTGCTCGACATGGTCGGCCTGTCGGAGAAGAAGGACCACTATCCCTCGCAGCTTTCCGGCGGCCAGCAGCAGCGTGTCGCCATCGCCCGCGCTTGCGCCATGCGGCCCAAGATCATGCTGTTCGACGAGGTGACCTCGGCACTCGACCCCGAACTCGTCGGCGAGGTGCTTGAAGTCATCCGAAAACTCGGCAGGGAACATGACCTCACCATGCTGATGGTCACCCACCAGATGGGATTTGCCAAGGAATTCTCCGATCGCGTCTGCTTTTTCCATGCCGGCAAGATCTGCGAGCAGGGGCCGCCAAACGAGTTGTTCGGCGCCCCCAAGAACGAGCGGACGCGGCAGTTCCTGCACGCTGTCCTGGAGGCTGGATGACGCTTGAGACGACTGCCACGCCCCTGGCCGTGACCGCCGCACCGCCGCGCCCGCTCTCGGCGCGAGAGCGGTTCGAGCGTATCTACCGGATACTGCGCGACCGCATCTGCCTGCTCGACTATGCGCCCGGCAGCCATCTCTCCGAGGAAGAGCTTGCCCAGGAATTCCAGATCAGCCGCACGCCGGTTCGCCGTGTCCTGGCGCGCCTCGAATCCGAGGGTCTGGTTCAATCCGTCCATGGCGTCGGCACGATCGTCACCGACGTCGACATCGAGGAATTGCAGCAGGTCTATCACTTGCGCCTGGAGCTGGCGCTCCTCGTCGGCAAGCTTTCGCCGATCCCGCGCACGGCGGACGACCTCGACCGGATAAGGGCACTCATCGCGCGCTGCGATTCCGATGTGCTCAATCCCGACCAGCGCGCTTTCCTGCGCCTCAACATGGATTTTTTCTACGAGCTCACCGCGATGACCGGCAACCAGCCGCTGCGCGAGATCAGCGAGCGCCTGTATTTTCAGGTCGCGCGCGTCGTCCTGAAGATGATGCCGCAGTTGGGCCTGGTCGAGGAGTTCACTGCGTTCCGCCGCGAAATGGAAGAGGTGCTTGCCGCCGCCGAGATCGGCGACTGGGAGTCGATCGGGCACATCAGGCGAGCCCATATCTCGATGAGCTTTCGCCGCATGATGCGTCATGCAGGCGAGGTCAACCTATCCGGCGGAACTCTGTAATTCACGTTTGACCTGGCGCACGCCCGGGTCACGACCGGTGGGCACCGCTTCGTCGGCCGGCGACCAGTTTCAGCCAGGGCGCAAAATGGAAGGCGCTCATCAGCAAGTACATCATCGCCATTTCGTTCAGCGGCGACGCAACTTGCGCCGCGCAGATCATGTCGGCATCACCGGTAACGGCCGTCAGCAGCGCCATGATTGCGAAGGTGGGCGCGGCCGCCAGCGATAGCCAGTCGGCCGCGCCACGGGCGGCGACATTGTCGGTTGGGAAATCGGCAGATCCGCTGCCTTCGGGCGGCATCTTCTGGTCGGGGTGGAGTGTCATCGAGACGTCATCCCTTTTCGACACGGCGCGCTGGTTGTTGGTGCTGAGATAGATTAGGACCGGACATCGAAAGGTGAGAGTGACAAGTGTGACGGGATTCCGATGGACTCGCTGATCACCGCTGCGGCGCGCGCCCTTGCGACGGGTGATCCTCTTGGCGCCTTGAAGCGGGTCGCCCTGCGTGAGGATGCGCCCGCGCTTGCGCTGCGCGGCATCGCGATGGCGCAGCTCGGCGATCTCGTTCGAGCAAAGGCTCTTCTCAAAAGTGCTGCGCGCGCCTTCGGTCCGAGAGAGGCGGTGGCACGCGCGAGGTGCGTCGTCGCCGAAGCCGAGATCGCGCTCGTCTCGCGCGACCTCGGCTGGCCGGCGAAGGCACTCGACGCCGCGCGGTCGACGCTTGAAAAACACGGCGACCACGTCAATGCCGCGCATGCGCGCAATCTCGAAGCTCGGCGCCTGCTCCTGATCGGACGCCTCGATGAGGCGGAGGGCAGGCTGGCTGGCTTCGACCCGACAACGCTCCCACCCGCGTCGAGGGCCGCCCACGAGCTGGTGATTGCGGGGATCGCGATACGCCGCCTCCGCACCAAGGCGGCGCGCGCTGCGCTCGGGCGGGCCGCGCACGCGGCGGGCCAGGCGGACATTCCAGCGCTGACGGCCGAGGTTGAAGGCGCATCCCTGGTGATGAACACGCCCGCGGCGCGGCTGATCGCGCGCGGTGTGGAGCGCCCGCTCCTGCTCGAGGAGGTCGAAGCGCTGCTGGCGTCGGGGGCGCTCGTCGTCGACGCCTGCCGCAATGTCATGCGGGACGCCGGCATGATCGTCTCGCTCGCGACGCGCCCGGTCCTGTTCGCGCTTGCGCGCACGCTGGGCGAAGCCTGGCCCGCAGACGTGCCGCGGAGCACGCTCGTCGCACGCGCCTTCGGCGGCAAGCACGCCGATGAATCGCATCGCGCCCGGTTGCGGGTCGAAGTCGGTCGGCTTCGGGTGGAGTTGCGGTCACTGGCGGATGTGAGCGCGACCAAGCGAGGCTTTGCGCTTAAGCCGCGCCGCCCACGCGATGTCGTGGTGCTGGCGCCGCCCGCCGACGAGCCGCATGCAGCGGTGCTCGCCTTCCTCGCCGACGGCGAGTCGTGGTCGAGCTCGGCGCTCGCAATTGCGCTCGGAGCCAGCTCGCGCACCGTGCAGCGCTCGCTCGAGCAGCTTGCGGCAGCAGGCAAGGTGCAGTCGTTCGGCCGCGGGCGAGCGCGCCGCTGGATGACCCCGCCGGTGCCGGGATTCCCGACAATCTTGTTACTCCCCGGCTCACTGTCGGGTTACTAGTGTCGTGGACAAGTCAACAGATCTGAGCCTGGAGGAGAAGCATGAAACGATCTGCAGCCGAAGTCCTCCGCGAATATGGACCCTTTCCGGGTGTCGACCAGGTGGCTGGGGTTACGTTCGACGGTCAGCACGTCTGGTTTGCGTCAGGAGACAGACTGAACGCCCTGGATCCTGCGAGCGGCAAGGTGGTGCGCGCGATCGATGTCGCCGCGCACGCAGGAACGGCCTTCGACGGCCAGCACCTGTTCCAGATCGCCGAAGATCGCATTCAGAAGATCGATCCCAACACTGGCCGCGTACTCGCCACGATTCCGGCGCCAGGTGGCGGCGGCGACTCCGGACTCGCCTGGGCCGAAGGCTCACTTTGGGTGGGGCAGAATCGCGGTCGCAAAATCCATCAGATCGACCCCCAGACAGGGGCAGTTCTTCGCACAATCGATTCCAACCGTATCGTCACAGGGGTCACCTGGATCGACGGCGAACTCTGGCACGGCACCTGGGAAGGTGACGAGAGCGACGTCAGGCGGATAGATCCTGAAACCGGAAAGGTCCTGGAGAAGCTTGATATGCCGCCTGGAACAGGCGTGTCGGGGCTCGAGTCCGATGGTGGCGATCAGTTCTTCTGCGGCGGTGGAAACAGCGGCAAGGTGAGAGCCATCCGCCGACCCAAGCGAGGCTCCAAAACCCCGGTCGACCCGACGAGCAAGTAACCGAAGCGGCCCTCGCGGGCGCGCTTTCCGCTTTGACGAACCGTCCGCCGGGAGCGGTCATCAATGCGGCGGACCGGATCGCTGGAGCCCTTAAGCGCTGTTGGGCTTGTCGCGGCGCTCGACGATGTAGATGTGGTCGGCAACCAGGACCACATCGCCATGCTGGTTGATCACCTCGCAGCGCTCGATGACGCGACCCGACTCCGGCCGCTTTGGGTCGTCTTGCTTGGCCGAGATGGTGGTGCGGGTCTTGATCGTATCGCCGATGAACACCGGCTTGATGAAGCGCAACCTGTCATAGCCATAGGAGAACGCGACAGGGTTGATGACGCTTGCCGTCAGTCCGACGCCGACCGAGAAGACCAGCGTGCCATGCGCGATGCGCTGGCCGAACGGCGTCGTCTTCATGAACTCGGCGTCCATGTGGTGAGGGAAGAAATCGCCGGTATGGCCGGCATGCACGACGAAGTCGGTCTCGGTGATGGTGCGCCCGCTGGTCATGCGCGACGAGCCGATCTGGTAATCCTCGAAATAGACAGTCTGCTCCATGTCAGGGCCTCGCCGCGATCGGTGTTGCCGGCGCCGCGCTCGATTGGTAGGCAGCTTC
Organism: Mesorhizobium sp. WSM4837; assembly: GCF_055811435.1. NCBI lineage: Bacteria > Pseudomonadati > Pseudomonadota > Alphaproteobacteria > Hyphomicrobiales > Phyllobacteriaceae > Mesorhizobium > Mesorhizobium sp. WSM4837. The sequence goes on along the minus strand of NZ_JBVVQE010000013.1, from coordinate 37,438 downwards.
GACCAGCGCCATTGTGCTCCAGGCGTCCTCGACGGAACTGACAAGCTCGGCGTCTTCGCCTGATGCGTGGCGTTGGACATTGGCCATGCGGCCGACAAAGGCGTCCGGAAACCATTCGCCGACGAGCGGCACCGTGACCCAGTCTGAGCCGCCCTTCGGATAGATTTCAAGAATGTCAGGCTCGCCGCGCGGATAGTCGAGATTGAGGCCGAGTTTGAGGTAGGCGGCGCCCTCGGTGCCGCAGATGCGGAACTCGCAGGCCTGGTGTTTTCGGCCAAATTTATGATCATGATTGATCGACAGCGCACAGCGCACTGTGTCGCCAAAGTCGAGGATCGCGCTGGTGCGGGTTTGCGCGACCTTATGGTCGGGATGACCGAGCGTCTTGGCGTGAATCCCCCTGGGATCGCCGAGCAATTGCCGGATCAGGTCGAGATAATGAATCGAGTGCATGGCGATCTCGACGCGCGGCGCCTTCAGCAGGAATTCCCACAGCTGCCAGGGTGTCGCCAGCGCCAGCCAGGCGTCGAAGTCGACGACGTCGCCCAGCCAGCCCCTGGCGATCGCACCCTTCAGCGCCAGCATCATCGGTGCGAAGCGAAGCTGGAAATTCACCGCCGCCTTCAGCTTCTTGGCGCGGCAGATTTCGAGGATCTCGCTCGCCTCGCTGAGGTCGCTGCCCATCGGCTTCTGGATCAGCGCTACGGTGCCGTCGGGCAACGCCCTGAGCACGCCGGCATGATGAGCCGGCGGCGTCGCCAGGTCGAAGATGACGCCGTCGATTGAAGTAGCCTCCTCGATCGACCGGTAAGCGGTGACGCCCCAGTTGGCCGCGAGTTTTTCCGCCTTGGCGTGGTCTGGATCGAAAAGCCCGGCGACCGGAAAGCCGGCTTTCCCATAGGCCGGGAAATGCGCGTCGCCGACGATCGAGCCGGCGCCGAAAATCACGATCGGCCGCGGCTTCGATGGCTTCGCCCAGGACTGGGAGAGCGACGCTGGGTCGAAAACGCCATCAGTCATGATGGAAGACTTCGTCCATCGATGCCCACCATTCGCCCGCCTTGCGGGTCGGCAGCGGCTCCTGGCAAGGCATGCACAGCGCCCACCATTCCTGCGTCTTGGGATCGGCGGCCATCTTCGCCATGTCGGCGGCATAGTCGGTGCCGTGGTACTCGAAAGTGCTGAACAAGAGGTGCTCCGGCTCCTTGAGGTAGATCGAATAGTTCCTGATGTTGCAGGCGGAAATCATCGCCAGCACGTCGGGCCAGACGGCTGCGTGAAGCCGCACATATTCGGCGATCTTTTCCGGCTTGAGGCCGAGCACCATTCCCATCCGCTGCATGTCCGGCTCCTGTTTCACTATGGTCGTTATGAATGCCGCGATGTGTTGCGTTTGCACCGGCGGTGATCTGCCCACTATTTACATACAAACAAATAATTTACACAATCACCAAGCCGATGGTCCTTTCGGATGCTGACCACGGGGAGTGACTATGGCGGAGGACGAGGACGATGACCGCTATCGCGCGCCGGCGCTCGACAAGGGTCTCGACATCCTTGAGCTTCTGGCCGGCGTCGATGGCGGCCTGACCCAGGCGGAAATCGCCAAAAAGCTCGACCGCAGCCCCAACGAGTTCTACCGCATGCTGGACCGGCTGGTGCGGCGCGGCTACGTCACGCGGCTGGATGGCGACCGTTACTCGCTGACGCTCAAGCTGTTTGGCCTGGCGCAACTGCACGCGCCGGTGCGGCGGCTGGTTTCCTATGCGACGCCGCTGATGCGTGAGCTTGCCGAGGCCTCGCAGCAGTCAAACCAGCTTGTCGTCTTCGACCGCGGTTCTGCGGTGGTGATCGCCCAGCAGGAGGCGCCGGACTATTGGGGCATCTCGATACGCGTCGGCGCGCATGTCAGCCTGTTCGACACCGGCTCCGGACATGTGCTGCTGGCGTTCCGCTCGTCGGAAGAGCGGCGGATGATGATCTCCGAACATCTGCGCAGCACCCACAAGCCGCCTCAATCGCCGGACTTCTTTGCCCGTCTCGACCAGATTCGTGAACGCGGCTATGAGATGATGGCGTCGATGCAGACCGCCGGTGTGTTCAACCTGTCGGCACCCGTGCTTGGCTCGGACGGTAGGGCGATCGCGGCGCTGTCGATCCCCTACGTAACTCTGGTCAACGCACCCAGGGCGCCCGATATCACCGGGACGATAGAACTGTTGCTGGCAGCGACTGAAAAGCTATCGCAACTGGCGGGAGCCGCGGCCAGGCAGGCGAAACAGAGTCTTGTTTGAACGAAGAATTTCCTGATCGGGAAAATGCAGAGGAGCGCGCCGTTATGATCTTCGATACCCATCTGCATCTGATCGACCAGTCGGCGCTGCGCTATCCTTGGCTCTCCGGCGTGCCGGCACTAAACCGCGATTTCCCCTACGACGAATATGCAGTCCAGGCTCGCCGCGCCGGCATAGAGGGCGCGTTGCACATGGAGGTCGAAGTCGATTCAGCCGATATCGAGGCTGAGACCAGTCACGTAAAGGCGCTGTCACACCAGAAGGACAGCTTGCTGCGCGGGGCAATAGCCTCCTGCCGTCCGGAAGAGCCGGGCTTTGCCGCCTATCTCGAGCGCCAGCGCGCCGATCCTTTCGTCAGGGGTTTTCGCCGTGTGCTCCACGTCGTGCCGGACGAGCTTTCGGAAGGCGTGCTGTTTCGCGAAAACATCAAGCGGCTTGCCGGCACCAAACTGACCTTCGACCTCGTCGTCCTGCCGCATCAGATCCCCAAGGCGATTGCGCTTGCCGACCTCGCGCCGGACGTGCAGTTCGTGCTCGACCATTGCGGCGTGCCCGACATCAAGGGCAACAGTGAGCATCCCTGGCGCGAGCATATGGCGGAGATTGCGCGGCGCCCGAACGTCGTCGGCAAAATTTCCGGTGTGGTCGCCTATGCGGACGCTGGATCCTGGGCTGTCGAAACGCTGCGTTCCTATGTCGAGCACACCATCGAATGCTTTGGCTGGGACCGCGTCGTGTGGGGCAGCGACTGGCCGGTCTGCACGCTTGGCGGCGGGCTTGCGACCTGGATTGCGGCGACGCATGCACTGCTCGGCGGTGCAAGCATCGATGAACGGCAAAAGCTGCTCTCCGCCAATGCGAAGCGGCTTTGGCGTTTGTGAGAAGTTAGCGAACTCTGCCTCATCTCAGCGCCGGGTGCCGGAGACTCTTCACAAACAGGCGATTGAGATCGGCGACGACGCGGCCGGCATCGTGCCTTTCGGTCAGGCCGAGATTGATGCGATCGGAGGCCGCCTGCTGGAAGGCCATGTAGCCATCGTGGCGTGGCCTGACCCAGGCCCTCTCGAGCGTGGCGCGGGTGTCCTTGTAGAAATTGCCGGCGGCTGCGTTGACGGCGGCATCGTCCCAGGCTGCGGCATGGCCGGGCTGGCCGCCGGCCGACGCATAGGGGCCGCGCTGCACCTCGCCGCTGGCGATCCAGTAGGCAAAGTCGATGGCCTCTTGCGTGGCCTTCGAAAAGGCCGACACGGCAATGCCGGTTCCGCCGAGCGCCGACCCGACTACACCGGCGTAGCCGGCAGGCGGAATGTCGGCGAAGGCAAGGCGGCTGCTGCGGAATCCGGCGATGGCATAGGAAACGTAGCCGTAGATCAGCGGCGCGCAGGCGATCCGCGTGCCGGAGTTGGCCATTTCCTCCAGGACGTCGATCGGGTCCATGCCGAGGCAGGCCGGATCGACGAGAGCCGCGATCTCGCGCATCATCTCGAAAACGCGGCCGCCGATGTCAGGGTTTATGTGGTCGCCAGGCTCTTCGACGGCGGGCCTGCCGAGATTGCCGGCAAGCGTGTAGAACACCATCAGCAAATGCGGCGGCCTGAGCGGCAGCAGCACGCGGCCTTGCCGCGCCAGGTCGAGCACCTCGGACCAGTTCGCCGGCGCTGCGGAAAGCATGTCCGGCCGCCACGCCTGCACCTGGCTGGCCGTGTCGATCGGAAACGCCCACTGCCGGCCTTGCCAGTTGTAGCTCGGATAGGACTGGCCGACGCTGCCTGCCGCCAGTGCCGCGCGTTCCGCTTCACGCCCCACAACGTCGAGCGGCGCCAGACAAGTCTCGGCGGTGATCTGGCCGACATGCGGATGATCGATGACGATCAAATCGTAGGCACGGGCCAGGTCCTCGACTGGAAACGATTCGAAATCCTGCAGCGAGCGCTTGTCCCATTCAATAGTGACGCCGGTCTCCTGCTTCCACAGTCCCGAACAGGCGACCATCGGCTCGTAGCCGCGCGGATGGCTCCAGGTCATGCCTTTGAGCGTCACGTCGCTCACAGCCCGAACTCCTCGCGGATCTTTGCGCTGTGCTCGCCGATGCGCGGCGCCGCCCGCTCGACCTTGGCGCGGACGCCATCGACCCGCAGCGGCGAACGCGTGGTGAGGATCGAGACGTCGTCCTCGCGCGTCACGGTCTGCAGCATGTCGAGCACCTGAAAACCTTCGCTGGCCATCATTTCCGGCCAGGTCAGCACCCTGGCGCACCAGATGTCGGCCGGCTCGAGGATGGCAAGCCATTCGTCGACGGTTTTCGTCGCGATTTTTTGCGCAATGATCGCCTTGATCTCGTCGCGGGCGGTGAACCAGGTCGACGGCTGATCGCGAAAGGGCGCAAGCTGTTCGAGTTCCAAAAGGTCGGCCAGCTTCGGGATCGGCGTCATCGCGATCGCCAGATAGCCGTCCTTGGCCGGATAGACGCCGTAAGGCGCCGACAGATAGGCATGGGCGCTGCGGAACGCCGATCGCCGTGGCAGGCGGCGTCCGTCGTTGAGATGCGTGGTCAGCACCTCGAACTGGAAGTCGACCAGCGCTTCGAGCAGGCTGGTCTCGACATGACTGCCGGTGCCGGTCAGGCCGCGCCGCACCAGTGCGGCAAGGATGCCTTGCGCGGCGGCGGCGCCGGCCAGCATGTCGGCAATCGCCAGGCCGAAGGGCACCGGACCCTGGTCCTCGTCGCCGTTCAGCCACATCACGCCGGAACGCGCCTGCGCCAGCAGATCCTGCCCGGGACGCTTGACCCAGGGGCCCTCCTCGCCATAGCCGCTGATCGAGGCATAGACCAGGCGTGGATTGATCTTGCGCACCGCCTCGTAGTCAAGGCCAAGGCGCTCGATGACGCCGGGCCGAAAATTCTGGATCAGCACATCGGCCTGGGCCAGCAGCCCGCGCAGCGCCGCAAGATCGGCCGCGTCCTTAAGGTCGATGGCAAAGCTTTCCTTGGCCCGGTTGATGGCGTGGAAAATGGTGGAATCGCCGTCGATCTCGGTATCGCTGAGATAGAGCCGGCGCGACAGGTCACCGCCATCGGGGCGCTCGATCTTGATGACGCGGGCGCCGAGGTCGAGCAGCCGCAGCGAACAGTAGGGCCCGGACAGGAACTGGCTCATGTCGACGACGACGAGCCCGGTCAGCGGCAATTCGGCAATGACAGCCATCGCCTATGTCTCAGTCTTGCCGGCGAAATCGGCCGGAATCCGGCACTTCACCGTCTGCAGGTGCTCGCAATAAAGCACGAGTTCTCCTTCACCCTTGAAGACTTCATAGTTGGCGCGGATCAGCCCCATCTCCTTGTATTGGGTTTCGTGTCGAGATTGGATCGCACGATCGGTTCCCGGCGTCGATCTTCTCTAGTGAATAGCATTTTCACATATGGGATTGTGTTTCAAGCGTGAACAAGCGAAATTTGCCGCGATCCGCTGCGGCTGGATGCCGGCGGAACAGGGGAGGATTTGATGAACGACGCCTGTCTGGTCTTCGTCGGCAGCCTCAACCGCGAGGCGCCTTATTTTCAGGGCGCGCGCGGCGTTGGGCTCGGTGTCTACAGTTTCGACGAAGAGACGCAGGAGACGAGGAAACTGGCCGAAACGGGAGACGTCGACAATCCGACCTTCCTGTCGGTGACGCCGGGCGGCTCCCATGTCTATGCCAACTCCGAAGTGTTCACCTGGCGCGAAGGTGTGGTCTCGGCCTACCGCTTCGACAGGCAAACTGGCACGCTTTCCTACATCAACAAGCAGCCGACGCTTGGCAGCATCACGGCGCACAACACCGTCACGCGCGACGGGACGAAGCTCCTGGTCGCCAATTACGGCATGGGCGAAGGCGGTCCCGATCGCTCGCTCGTCGTCTACGGACTGCGCGACGATGGCGGCTTGACCGTGCCGTTGTCGAGCGTCGCCCATAGCGGAACTGGTCCCGACGCAGCTCGTCAGGAACGTCCCCATGCCCACAGCGTCACCGAGACCATTGCCGGTGGCGTGGCGATGGTCGCCGATCTCGGCATCGATCGGCTTGTCTCGTACCGCATCGGGCACGACGGCGGCCTGACCAGACTGGCGGAGTCGGCGCTTGCGCCCGGCGCTGGGCCACGTCACGTGGCGCTGCATCCGGACGGGCGCTTCGTGTTCGTTATGAACGAACTGGATTCGACGGTCGTCTCGCTTGCGCTGGACGAAGCGTCAGGCAGGCTCACCGAGATCGACACGAAGCCGGCCGTGCCGGCTGGGGCGCGCGACGGCAATCATTGCGCCGACATCCAGATATCGCCCGACGGCCGCTTCCTCTATGGCTCCAACCGCGGTCATGACAGTGTCGTGGTGTTTTCCGTCGACCAGCAGACGGGCACGCTTGCGCTGGTCGACCATGCGCCGTGCGGGGGCGCTACGCCGCGCAATCCTGGCACTGACGCCCTCAGGTCGCCATCTCTTCTCGGCCAACCAGAACGCCGACCGCATCTCGATTCTTGCACGCCATGCGGCCACGGGTCGGCTGGCCGACACCGGGCGGTTTATCGATATCGGCACGCCGATGTGCGTGAAGATCGTGCGTTGAAAGCCTTGGTCTCCTTCCAGCAGCGAGGGCGTGCACAGTCCTGTGATTTCGGCTGAGCCATCAGCGTGGTAGCTTGCAGCGTTCCGCTGCGGAGTCGCCATGCGTACCAAGCTCCTAGAAATCACCCTTGCTATGCTGCTGCTGGTTGGCGGCCTTCCAAACGGCCATGCGCAAGTGGCCGAGCGGCCGTCGCCTTCGGGCGGCGTTCTGTCGCTGCTCCCGCCGCCCCAGGTCTCAGATCATTCGATCGTGATCGCGGGACGCACGCTCAACTATCAGGCAAGGGCCGGCGCGCTGTCGTTGCTATCCGGCAAGGGCGACGTCACCGCGGAAATCTTTCATGTCGCCTACACGCTGCGTCCCGAGCCAAGCCGGGAACCTGATCCCCGCCGCCCGATCACTTTCGTATTCAACGGTGGTCCCGGAGCGGCTTCCGCCTATCTGCATCTTGGCGCGCTTGGTCCACGGGTGATGGCGACAGCGGCCGATGGAAGTTTTCTCCCACCGCCGCAGCGGCTTTTGGACAACTCGAACACCTGGCTCGACATGACCGACCTGGTCTTTGTCGATCCCGTCGGAACCGGTTACAGCCGCGAAGCATCCGGCACCGAGGCACGCAGCTTCTGGGGCGTCAACCAGGACGCCGCCGCGATGGGCGCATTCATCCGGCTCTATCTGGCCCAAGCGGGCCGCACAGCGTCGCCGGTGTTTCTTGCCGGCGAAAGCTATGGCGGGTTTCGGGCGGCACTGCTCGCCAAGACGCTTCAGGAAGACATCGGCGTCAGCCCTCGGGGCATCGTGCTCATCTCGCCGGCGCTCGAATTCACACTGGTGCGGCCCGACGAGTTCCAGCCGGTTCACTGGGCGCTTGAGCTGCCGTCGCTGGCGGCGGTGCGCCTGCGCAGCGAAAGCGTCACCGGTTCCGAGTTGCAGGAGCGGTTGGCCGATGTCGAACGCTATGCGCTTGGCGACTATCTCGTCGCGCTTGCCAGCGGGCTCGAACAGGGCGGGCGTCTGGCGAGCCCGCGCGTTGCCGAAATCACCGGCCTGCCGCTCGAACTCGTGAAACGAAACTTTGCGCGCATTCCCACCTCGCTCTTCGCCAAGGAGTTTGCGCGGGCAAGGGGCAATGTTCTCAGCGTCTATGACGGCTCGATCGAAACGGCAGACGTTGCCCCGGAAAGTCCAAGGCCCAGCGGTCCTGATCCGGTGCTCGACCGAAGCGTGCCGGCGCTGACTTCCGCCTTTGTCAGCTATATCAGAGAGGAATTGAAATTCCGCACCGATCTAAGCTATCGGCTTCTCAACCGTGAAATCAGCGGAAATTGGGATTACGGGACGAGCCCGACGCGTCAGGGCTATACCGGCGTGATGGATGACCTTCAGCAGGCGCGCGCGCTAAATCCCAGCCTCGGCGTTTTGATCGTCAACGGCTACACCGACCTGGTGACGCCCTATCTGGCGTCACGCTACCTTGTCGGCCAGATTCCTTCGCTTCCCGGCGCAAAGCCTATCCGCCTCGAGCTGCTGGAAGGCGGCCACATGATGTATTTCAGGCCGGAGAGCCGGCGCGCGCTGAGAGAGGCCGCGTCCGAGCTTTACCAAGCGCCGAAATGAGCGCGTAAAAGAGACAAATCCGCCTCGTCGCATGAGAGGCGGATGACGCAACACGAACCGGCGAGGCGAACAAGTCGATGACATCTCAGCCTGCGGAACTGACCTGGCTCAACCCGCCACCGCATCATGCCTTCGGCGACAGCACCGTGCATGTGCGAACTGGCAAGGAGACCGATTTCTGGCGCGAGACTTTTTATGACTTCTGGCGTGACAATGGCCACTTCCTCTACCGGCAGGTCGAGGGCGATTTCAGCGCCGAGGTCACCGTCAAGGGCGACTACAAGGTGCTCTATGATCAGGCCGGTCTGATGGTCCGGCTGAGCGAGACGCATTGGGTCAAGGCCGGCATCGAGTTCACCGACGGACTCGCCTATTCTTCCGTCGTCGTCACCAATGATGCCTCCGACTGGTCGCTGGTCAGCATCCCGGCCGCGCCGGACGGCGTCAGGATCCGGCTGACCCGCCATGCCGAGACAATCCGCGTTCAGTATCTCGATGCCTCCGACCATCGCTGGAAGCCGGTGCGGCTCGCCTACTTCCCGCCCTCGAAAACAGTCGATGTCGGCATGATGTGCTGTTCACCGCAACGTGAAGGTTTCGAAGTCACATTCAGCGATTTTTCAGTCGGCCCGGCGATCTCGAGGGAACTCCACGACTGACGCGTCCTGTCAGCGGATCGGGGCGCCGCTTTCACAGCTGTATCGTTCCGACAGCCGAATTGCGCGGTCGAAGAAGCGGGGTATTCGCCTCGTCCCGGTCGAACTTGAAATCGGCGGGAAGGCGGCCGCGGAAGGCGCGAAGCCGCTTCAGTAATTCCTCGCGCGCAGGCTTGCGCGCGACGCCGAGTTGTCGGGCATCGGCGACGTGGATCTCAATCTCATCGCCTTCCCCGAGTTCGAGGACCTCGACCACAACTGCAGGAATACGGATAGCGAGGCTGTTGCCCCACCTGGCGACCTTCATCACACTCTCCTATCCATATGCGCCATGATATCGGAACTGCCCGGGCGGCCGACCTCCTGGCCGGCCGATCCAGAAGCATCCGTCAGCCCGGATGCTTGAAAGTTTCGCCAAACCAGTTCCGCCACTTGGGCTCGCCCTCGGCGGCGCACTGCTCGGCGTCGTCGCCATAAAGATACAATGCCATGCTGGCGTTTGCGCTGCCATCGATATCATAGGTTCCGATCAGGGCAATGCCGGGAGCAGGTGCAGTCAGGCGCAGCGCGATGAAGCGCTGCTTGTCGTCCTGCCGCACGCGTTCGACTTTGCCGGATAGTCTCTCCGGCTGCTGCGGGCCATTCCGCTGCTCGCCGACATTTGCGCCGGCCAGTCCGAGCGTCTCGGTAAGTTGCCTCCAAATCGAGAGCTGGTCGGCCTTCGTGCTGGCCATGACGCTGAAGCTGGCGGCGTTTTCGCCAGCGAAGTGCGAAAGGTAAATGCGCAGCACCTCGAAAAAGCCGGGCCAACCGCTCTCGAACCCTTCCAACTGATCATCCCAATCGTCGGTCGAGGCAAACAGCGAATGGACCATGCGGACAACGCAACGATCACCCGACCGGCTGGTCACGGTGATCTCCGTTGCGACAGGCGGCGCGCCTTCGCTCCACTCGCGTTCGACATAGCCGAAACGGAACGGCGGCTCCCAAATTGTCACTTCGCCGGTGGACGCGCCATTGGGACCGAAGTCGAAATGAAGCCTGCCGCCGACATGCTCGTCGATCGTGGTTTTTGTGAACCAGGCAGTGTTGCCGGGACCCGTCGCAATGGCCCGCCACACCTGCTCGGGTGTGCCGGGCGTGATGAACTCCATCTCGACCCAACGCTTTCCGGTTTCATCTTTCTTGATCGGCATGGGAACTCCTTTCAGGGTTTGGCGTCCTCACGGTCGGGCCGGGTGCGGTACGACGCCACTACGAGCCGATTCGGCCGCCCGCCAAAGCTCAAGCATACTCATTTTCGTCTTGACAAAATATTTTGTCAAGACGCGCGCTGATGGCTGAAAGCGGCTATGGCGCGTCGTCGCCGTGTCGTGTGATCTGAGCGTTCGCAATCGAGCCGAATTCATGAAGAGAGGGCGAACCTGAGACCGCAGAACTTTTAATGCAATGACATTGTAGCGCCTGGCCGTGCGTGTGCCATGGAACAGCCGTTCGGACGTTATTTGCCTGCCGGCCGCCAAACGCAGCGCTGACTTTCCGCCAATGGCCTCGAGATTGGATCGAGCGTTGCTTTGATCGCAACGACCTGCGTGTCACCGTAAAGGCCTGAACCAAGCCTGAGGCAGGAGGAGGTCGATCATGGCCAGGATTGTACCGGTGCTCGATCTCAGCCGTCTTGAGCAGGGAGCATCGGAGCGTCGGACCTTTCTGTTCGACCTGCGCACGGCGGCCCGCGATGTCGGCTTCTTCTATCTCAGCGGCCACGGAATTTCGGCTGTGGAGATCGACGAGGTGCTCGACGCCTCGCGCCGGTTCTTTACCTTGCCGGAAGCCGACAAGCTGGCCATCGAAATGGTCAGGTCCCCGCAATTCCGCGGCTACACGCGCACCGGTGGCGAGCTGACCAGGGGCAAGGCCGACTGGCGTGAACAACTCGACATCGGCGTCGAGCGCCGACCTGTCCCGCAAGGACCCAGCGTCCCCGCCTGGACGCGGCTGCAAGGGCCGAACCAATGGCCTTCGGCCCTGCCGCAACTCAAGTCGGCACTGCTGGCATGGCAGACCAGGGCAACGGCGGTGGCAGTCCGCCTGCTAAAGGCCTTCGCGCTGTCGCTCGACCAGGCCGAGGATGCTTTCGATCCAATCTATTGCGGTGAGCCCAACCATCGCATGAAGATCGTGCGCTATCCCGGGCGCGACACAACCGGCGGCGACCAGGGCGTCGGCGCACACAAGGACGGCGGTTTCCTGACGCTCCTGCTTCAGGACGACAACAAGGGGCTACAGGTCGAGTATGACGGAAGCTGGGTGAATGTGGATCCGATCCCCGGAACGCTGGTGGTCAACATCGGCGAGCTCCTCGAACTGGCATCGAACGGCTATCTCAGGGCAACGGTGCACCGTGTCGTGACGTCGTCGGCCGGTGTCGAGCGGATTTCCGTTCCGTTCTTCTTCAGCGCCCGGCTCGACGCGACGATCCCGCTGCTGACCCTGCCTGAAGAACTGGCTGCCGAGGCGCGCGGACCGGCGAGCGATCCGGACAATCCGCTGTTTCGCGACGTCGGCACCAATGCGCTGAAAAGTCGCCTACGCTCGCATCCCGACGTGGCGCGCCGGCACTATGCCGATCTGCTAGAGACAAGGATTGGGACAGGGACGTCACCCGACTGAACAGGTCAGAGCACATAGAACAGGAATTTTCGTCGGCCCGGCGGCTTTTGGAATTTTGTTCGTCGCCAATGCGTCCAAACAGGCGCAAACAGGCCAATACCGTTCGGCGTTTCCTCCCATTCCGCTGGACGGCGTTCCCCTGAGGGTTGTAACCTTCTTTTTGGCCGGGCCGTATTCGAGCCCGGCCATTTTTTCCGCTCCATTGGCGAAGGCGTCAGGGCAATTCTTCAGGAAGCGTCGCGTCAAAGCAATTCGCGAGACGCGTTAAGTTCCTGCTTTATGCATGTCGTTATCCCAAACCGCTGCGCACCCTCGAGTGAGGCTCGAGGGCACGCTTTTTGGGCGACATGCATCAGCTTCCCGCCAACGACAGTCCGCGGGCGCGTTCGCACAGCAGGGCAAGCAATTCGCTGCGCCGCGCTTCCGGTGTGTCGACTGGCAATACGAAGCAAAGAGTCTTGCTGACGGCGCCGTGGCCATCGCGGATGGGCGCGGCCATGCACCACGTGAAGCGGTCGGCGAGGGCGGTGGTCTCGCTGAAACCTTGCTGGCGGGCCAGAGCGACATCGCTGAAGAATTCGGCCGGCGCAATGATGCGGCCGTCGGGAAGCTTGTAGTCGCCAGGCGGGATGAAGTCCTTCACTTCTTGCTCGCTCATATGGCCGAGCAGGAGCCGCCCGGATGCCGTCCACGGGATCGGCACCTCGACCCCGACATCGCTTGAAATCCGGAACGGGCCGGAAGAATCCCGGCAATCGAGAACGATATATTTGTTCCCGCGCAGGCCGCACAATTGCACGGTCTCGCCTGTCTCCGCGGCCATCCTGTCCAGCGTCTCTATGATGCGCCGATAGTGGGCGTTGTGATGCGAATAGGCCCAGCCGAACAGATGCATGGCCCGACCGAAATAAACGTAGCCTTCCGTCCCGACGTTTTCGAGCATTTCGGCTTCGAGCAGGCTGTTGACGATTTCGTAGGTGGTCGAACGCGGTGCGCCGATCATCTTGGCGATGTCGCCGACGCGCATCGGCGCGCGGTGCCGCAAAAGCGCTTCCAGCAGCACGATCACGCGGTCGATGCCGCGGCGGCGTTCGCCATTGCGCGGCCCGGCGCCGGCTTCCGTTTCGATCAGACCGGTGGCGCCATCGCTCATGTCGGCCGCATCCCCAAAAAAATCAATTCGGCCCTCGTCTCAAGACGCTTGAAAGATGTCAAGGCTCAGTCTAGCATTCAATTTGTCCGATATACAGACACATTGTCTGAAATATCAGACAATAATGAGCCTGGCGCAGACAGTTCTGACGAGAAAACGGGCGGTTTCCGGATGCGGCAAACCGGCGGGTTTTCTCGTCCCGATCCCGCACGTCCGGCATAACCTCAGAAGGGAACAATCATGACGAAATCATCGTTTTTCGCATCCGCCAGTGCCCTTTGCCTCGGTCTCCTGCTGAGCTTCGGCGCCGGTTCGCAGGCCAATGCCGCCGCCAAATGCATCAAGGGCGACCGCAAGGCGCCGTACACGATCGGCTGGGCCAACATCTATTCCGTGCCAACCTGGATGAAACAGACACAGGGCACGATCGAAGCGGAAGTCGAGACGCTGGAGAAGCAGGGGCTGGTCGACAAGCTTGTCGTGACCGACGCCCAGGGCGACGCCAACGTCCAGATCCAGCAGATCCAGTCGATGATCGATTCCGACGTCGACGCCATCATCCTGATTGCCGGCTCGTCGACCGCGCCGGCGCGTGTGCTGGCGGACGCCTGTGCCAAGGGCATCGCCATCATCAACTTCGACAGCCTCGTCGACACCGACCAGGTCACAGCCAAGGTCAACACCGATTCCGCGCAGTGGGGCGATCAGGCGGCCAGGTTCCTGATCGACGCCATCGGTGGCAAGGGCAAGATTCTGGTCCTCAACGGCCCGGCCGGCGTTTCGGTCAGCGACGATCGGCGCAAAGGCGCTGACGCGGCGCTCAAGGGCCATCCTGAGGTGACGGTCCTTGCCGAGACCAACACACCCTACAATGTCGCGCCTGCACAGGAAGCCGTCACCAGCCTGCTGTTCGCCAATTCCGAGATCGATGGAATTCTGTCGCTCGGCGGCGCCTTGTCTGCGGGCGCGGTACTCGCCCTCGACAAGCAGGGCCGCGAACAAGTGCCGATCACCGGCGAGAACGCCCGTCAGTTCCTCGAACTCTGGAAGGAAAAGGGCCTCAAGAGCTGGGCGACCATGCAGCCGAACTGGCTCGGCGCCTTTGCCACCTACACCGCCGTCCAGGCGCTGGAGGGCAAGGATGTGCCGGCTTTCGTCAAGATCCCGCTGCCGGTGATCGACAATTCCAACATCGATCAGTACCTCGCCCGGGCGGCCGATTTTCCGGCTGACGGCTACATCTATTCGCCCTACGACGAGGAATTGTTCAAGAAGCTGCTGGCTGAACAATAAGCCTGGAAGGTCGCAGAAATTGGTGGCCACGGCTCCGCTTCTTGCCGCGCGGGGGGTGTCGAAATCCTTCTTCGGCAACCCTGTCCTGCGCGACGTTTCCATCGCTCTCCAGCCAGGCCGCGTGCATGCGCTGCTCGGCGAGAACGGCGCCGGAAAGTCGACGCTGATCAACCTGTTGTCCGGTGCCTTGCGCCCGGACGGCGGGGCGATCGAGGTCGATGGGCGCCCAGTGTCGCGCATGACCCCCGCCTATGCCCAACAGGCCGGGATCGCCGTCGTCCAGCAGGAACTCAGCCTGACGGCCAGCCTCTCCATCGCCGAGAACATCGGCCTTGGCGCCTATCCGCGCCGGTTCGGTTTGCTCGACTATCGCGAACTCGCCGTGCGGGCCAGGGCAGCATGCGATCTTGTCGGGCTTCACGAACCGCTCTCGATACCAGTCGGACATTTGTCGCTTGGCCGCCGGCAGATGGTGGAGATAGCCAAGGCGCTTTACCGCCGGCCGCGCGTTCTCATTCTCGACGAACCCACTTCGTCGCTTTCGGCAACCGAAACGAAAGTCCTGACGGACTTGCTGGAGAGGCTGCGTGGCGAGGGTATCGCTATTCTCTACATTTCGCACCGGCTGAACGAAGTCATGGCACTGTGCCAGCATGTCACCGTCCTGAAGGACGGCACCTGCACGGCGGATCGCAGCCTGGAAGGAACCGACGCCGGCGGGCTGATACGGCTGATGGTCGGCCGCGACCCCGGCGACCTTTTTCCACAGTGGCAGGCTTCGTCATCGGCTGCCAACGCCATCTCGGTTCGCAATTTTTCGGCCGGCCTGATGCGCGACGTCGATCTCGACGTCAGGACGGGCGAGGTGCTCGGCATTGGAGGCCTGGTCGGGCAAGGGCAGGAGGATTTGCTGCTTGGCCTTTACGGCGCCATTCCGGCCAGGACGGCATCCGCGACCATCAACGGTGCTTCGGGTCTGCCCAGCGGTGTGCCGAAAGCCAACGCGCGTGGCCTCGCCTATGTCCCGGCCGACCGCAAGCGCGAAGGCCTGCACCTGATCCATTCCATTGTCACCAACCTGATGCTGCCCGCTTTCGCAAGACTGCCGGCGCTGAAGCTGCGCAGCCGCCGTGCCGAGCGCGAGACGGCAAGAGGTCTCGCTGCCCAGCTGGGCATCAAGGGCGACCTCGACCGGCCGGCGCAGGCCCTCTCGGGCGGCAACCAACAGAAGGTGGCGCTGGCGAAATGGATGCCGCACCACCCGCTTGCGCTTCTCCTCAACGACCCGACGCGTGGCGTCGATGTCGAGACCAAGCGCGAAATCTACCTGATGCTTCGCAACTTCGCCGCCGCCGGCAAGGCGGTCGTGCTGCTCAGCTCCGACACACCCGAACTGGTGCACCTTTGCGACCGCGTCGCGGTAGTCCGGGAAGGCCACATCGTTGCCGTGCTCGAGCGCGGCGAATTGAGCGAGGAAGCGATCGTTTCCGCCGCGATGGGCGCCGAACAGCGGAAGGTGGCGGCATGAGCACGGTGGCCTCCTCAAGGCAAGCCGGCGCTCTCTACTGGCCGGTTCAGCTGCGCCGCAATGTCGGTGTGCGCGGCCTGTTCGCCGTGGTCATGGCGTTCCTCGTCGCCTACGGCTTCCTGTTTCCCGGCCTGTTGACCGCTTCCGGCTTCGCCAAATTCACCCAGAGCTGGTTTCCGCTGGCGCTGGTCGCCATGGCCCAGGCGATCCTGATGCTTACCGGCGGCATCAGCCTGGCCATCGGCGCAATGGTCAGCCTCGGCGCGGTAATCGCCGCGACCACGATGACTGGGCCGCTTGGCGTAGCCGGCGGTGCCGTTGCGGTGGCGCTGGCCGGCATCGGCATCGGTGGCGCGACCGGGTTGATCGTCGTAAAACTTCGCTTGCCCTCTATCGTGGTGACGCTCGCCGGTTCCTTCGTCATCGGCGGTGCTGCGCTGCTCATCCTGCCGCGACCCGGCGGCGCCATTCCGGAGTGGCTGTCGGAACTGCTTGCCGGCAACACGCCCGCGGCCTTCGTGCTGCTGGTGCTCATCGTCCTTCTATGGAAACTCTATCTCGCCACACCGCTTGGCTTGAGCCTTTATGCCGCCGGCGAGAATCCGGTCGGCGCCTATCGCTCCGGCGTGCCGGTCGATGGTGCGCGGGTAGCGGCTTACGCGATCAGCGGTCTGCTTTGTACAGGCGCCGGCCTGTTCGTCGCCGCGCAAACAGGTTCGGGCGATCCGGTCATCGGCACGGCCTTCACGCTGAATTCCATCGCCGCCGCCGTGCTCGGCGGCATCGGCTTCCTCGGCGGTCAAGGCACGATGCGCGGCGCGCTTGCCGGTAGCCTGCTGCTCAGCCTGATGATCAGTGTCATGTTCTTCCTCGGCTTCACGCCGGTCGCCCAATATGTCGCCCAGGGCCTCATCATCATCGGGGCGGTCGCTATCCCGCAATTCCGCAAGGTGCAGCAATGACAGCATGGAAAGAGACCGTGAGCGGCAGGCGCGCCATGACGATCCTGCGCAGCCGGCCGTTTCTCACCCTTGCCATCGTCGCCGCGGTGTGGATCGCGGCGAGCTTCGTCTCGCGCGGCTTCGGCGCCTATGGCCATTTGCGCTATCTGGTCGAACTGGCCGCGGTCATTGGCCTGGTCGCAGCGGGGCAGACCTTTGTGGTCATCGCCGGCGGCATCGACCTTTCCGTCGCGGCGATCGTCACGGTGAGCGCCGTCAGCCTGCCGCTGCTGTCGTGGCAGGCGGATCCGACCGGGCTCACCGCCGTCCTTGCCGTCCTTGCGCTGACGACGACAATCGGTCTGGTGAACGGGCTGGGCGTCGCGCTGTTGCGCGTTCATCCGATGATCATGACCCTGGCCATGGCGACATTCCTGCAGGGCCTGCTGATCATCATCGCCGGCGGCAGTGCCGTGACCGCCGAAAACCCGCTGGTGCGCTGGCTCGGCAATGCGCGGCCGGCCGGTATACCCGCTGGCGTGCTTTTGTGGGTGACCGTCTCCGTGATCGTTCTGGCCGCAATGCATGCAACATCCTTCGGCGCCCGGCTCTTCGCGATGGGCGCGAACCCGCTCGCCGCGAGGCTCTCCGGCGTTCCCATCGCTTCGACCACCCTGGCGGTCTACGGCATCAGCGGGTTCACGTCCGGCCTTGCAGGCGTGCTGGTGCTCGGCATGAACGGACAAGGCTATGTCGGGATCGGCGATCCCTATCTGCTCGCCTCGATTGCAGCCGTCGTGCTCGGTGGCACCTCGATCCTCGGCGGGCTCGGCACCTATGCCGGCACCATCCCCGGCGCCGTCCTGCTGGTCACGATCACGGCTCTGATCACCGTCGTCAACGCATCGCCCGGCTGGCGCAGCATCCTGTTCGGTTCGCTGATCCTGGGGCTGCTGCTTCTCTCAGGCCGGGAGCAGGCCCGCCGATGACATATCGTCCAACCGGTAGATGCGCCTCGCATTGCCGAAGAACAACGCTGTCTGCTCGTCTTCGGAAAGCTCCCCGGCAATGGCCTTGAAGCTGTCATATACATCATCGAACGACGCGTGCAGACCGGCCACCGGGAAGTCACTGCCGAACATCGCGCGATGCGTGCCGAAGCAGTCGATGCTATGCATGACAACCGGCCTCAGGCTGTCGAGCGTCCAATCATGATCGTAGGCGACCAGATCGGATATCTTGATGGCGACGTTGTCGCGCTCCGACAAAAGCCGAAGCGCTTCGCGCCACGCCCGCATACCGTCGGCGTCACGGTCGATCGGGCTGCCGCAGTGGTTGAGGACAAAGAGCTGGTTCGGATAGGCCGCTGCGAGGCGCGCGGCACCAGCGAGCTGGCGCGGAAACACCATGAGATCGAAGACCAGCCGATGGCCGGCAAGCAGGGCCAGGCCGGCGCGCCAGGCCGGATCGTTCATGATGCCGTCACGGGCCGCGAAACGGCGGGCAGGATCTGGATCCCAGCTCAGTATGTCACGCACGCCGACGACACGGTCGAACGCCGCCTGCGCCTCGACCAGCGCCGGGGCTTGGCGGTTCGCCAGCGGAACGTGAACGACGTAGCGGGCCGCCACGCCCTGCGACTTGCCGAGCGTTTCAAGCCACCGCGTTTCGCCGACGCAGTCGTCCCCGGCCCAACCGGCTTCGACATGGACGGTGGCGACGATATTGTGCCGGCTGGCGTCGCGCAAATAATCCTCAGGAAGATAGTTTCGCCGCAACTTGCCAAGCTCGCCCAGGCCGCGCTCGCCAGCCGTTGTGGCGAGCCACGGATGGCGGCCGAGGCCGAGATCCCAAAGATGATGGTGGGCATCGATGATCGGTCCGGAGTAAGGCTTTGACACGCATCTCTCTCATGCTGTGGCCGGCTTCGGAAAATCGATCCGGGCTTCATCCTGCGAAGGCGAAAGGACTAGCATCGGATGACCGAAAACTCACCCATGCCGGCGCTCGCGACCCGTGAAAATTTCCTGCTCGACGACCGCATCCGCGGCGTGCCGCCCGGCACCTTCGGGCTGGACAGCAGCCTTGTCGCGTCTGAGCGCTGGCATCCGGCTGCCGGGCGCATGTCGTTGCCGGTGCTGACCCTCGATGAGGAGGCCTTCATCGCCAATCGTGACCTGTTCCTGCGCTACGCGCGCGAACAGGGCGCCATGATCGCGCCGCATGCCAAGACCCCGATGGCGCCGGACCTTGCCCGATCTTTGGTAGAGGCCGGAGCATGGGGCACGACCGTCGCCGATATCAGGCAAGCCGCGGTGATGCTCAAGGCCGGCCTCACACGGCTGATCGTCGCCAACGAGGTTGGTGGATCAGGCGGTGCGAACCGGCTCGCGGCGCTGGTCGGCGTTTGGCCAGGCGTCGAGCTCTTCGTCTTCGCCGACTCTGTCGCCGCCGTGCATGCGCTCGCCGAAGCCTGGCGGGACAATGCAATGCTGCCGCCGTTGCGCGTGCTCGTCGAACTCGGTGCTGGCAGGGCAGGCGCGCGGACCACTGGCGAAGCCGAGGCGATCGCCGATGCAGTTGCTGCAGCCGGCGGACGGCTGCTGATTGCCGGCGTTGCGACCTACGAAGGTGCCGCGGCGCAACCCGACCCCGGCCGCACCGAGGAGGTGATCTCGGCTCTGCTGGCGATGACCGCCGACATGTTCCTGCGGCTGCGCGCCCGCGTCGGCGGCGACGTGCCGCTTATCGTCACGGCCGGCGGCTCGGTGTTCTTCGACAAAGTGGTCGCCGCGCTTTCGCCCGCCGTTTCCGGGGACGGCAATGCGACGCTGGTATTGCGCAGCGGCGCCATCTTCTTCCACGACCATGGTGTCTATGATCGCTCGCTTGGCGCACTCGACGCCCGCAACGGCTTTGCGGTCGGCGGCGTCAGCGTTTCCGCACGAAATTCCTTTCGTCCGGCTTTGCGCCTGTGGGCCGAGGTGCTGTCGCGGCCGGAGTCCGGCCTGGCGATCTGCGGCATGGGCATGCGCGACGTGTCGTTCGATCAGGGCTTTCCGGTGGTGCTCGCGGTCTTCCGGACCGGCAAGCCGCTGGCGGAAGCTCGCGCCGAGGTCTTCAAGCTGAACGACCAGCACGCCTTCCTGACAATCGCACCGAGCGACGACATTGCGGTTGGCGACATCATTGAGTTCGGCATCTCGCATCCCTGCACCTGCCTCGATCGCCATCGCATGATCTTCGGCGTCGACGCGGCCGGGCATGTCCGCCACGCCTTTCCCACCTACTTCGGCTGACCGGATCTTGCGGCGGCCCCAAGAGAACCTCGAAAGGATCCAATATGATCAAGTATTTCCAGTCCGGCTCCCGCATGTCGCAGGCGGTCGTCTATGGTGGCCTCGTCCACATTGCAGGCCAGGTCGCCGACAATCGCAAGGCCGGCATCGAAGGCCAGACCAGCGATGTGCTCTCAAAGATCGAGGCGCTTTTGGTCGAGGCCGGCAGCAGCAAGTCGAAGCTTGTCGCGGTCAATATCTTCCTGCCGCAGATCGGCGACTTCGACGCCATGAACAGCATCTACGATGCCTGGGTGGATCCCCAACGCCTGCCGGCGCGGGCCTGCGTCGAGGCGCGTCTCGCCGATCCCGACCTCCGCATTGAGGTCACGGCGATCGCCGCCATCTGAGTCTCCGACATGCACACCGGCCTCACCCATACGCTCGATTTCGACCGGGACGGCAAGACATCAGGCCATCTCAGTTTGCCCTTCTCGATAGACCGTTCGCCCTATTTCCAGGTCAAGGTCCCGATCTGCCTCATACGCAACGGTGAGGGGCCGTCGCTGCTTCTGATGGCCGGCAATCACGGTGACGAATATGAGGGCGAGCTGTCTCTGGCAAAGCTGATCCGCCGGCTCGATCCCAAGCAGATCAAGGGCCGCGTCACCATCCTGCCGATGGCGAACGCACCGGCGGTCATGGCCGCCAAACGCTGTTCGCCGCTCGATGGCGGCAATCTCAACCGAGCCTTTCCAGGCGATCCGTTGGGCACACCGACAAGCCGGCTCGCCAGTTTCCTCGAGACCGAACTGTTCCCTCGCCACGACATCGTCTTTGACATCCATTCGGGAGGCACCTCGATGGAACATCTGCCTACAGCACTCGTCGAGCGCAATACCGATCCCGACCGCCACAGGCGCGGGGTGGAGCTGATGCGGACGCTCGGCATGCCGTATGGCTTCGTGGCCGACAATGGTCAGGCCTCGCCGACCTCGATGGGCGCAGCCCGCCGGGCCGGTGCCATTGGCATCAGCGGCGAGTTCGGCGGCGGCGGCACCGCCACAGTCGATACGATGGCGATTACCGCTCGCGCGATCGACAATCTGATGGTCGCCGTTGGCGTGGTCGAGGCGCCTGTCCTTTCGCCGGAGTTAAAGCCTTCAGCGCCGACGCGATTGCTCGCGCTTTCCCGGCACGGTCAGGGCCTCTACGCCACCCGCCGCGGCTGGTTCGAACCCGCCGTCAGGCTCGGCGACGGCGTGAGCGCCGGACAATTGGCCGGCTGGTATCACGACCTCGAACGGCTCGATCTTGCCGAGGAAGCCCTGCATTTCGCCGAAGGCGGTATCGTACTTTCGCGCCGGCTGCACACGATGTGCGAGGCAGGAGATTGCCTTTTGCAGGTCGCCGAACCGGTGGAAGGCTGACAGGGAACCAACTGGCGTTGCTCACGCGGCATTGCAGGAAACTGAGGATATTTCATGCAGCATTCGATGTGGACCTACCCCTGGGATGTCCAGGATCTGGGCTTGGAAGCCGTCGAACGCGATCTCGTCGAGCGCGCCGGGCTCAACATGATCAGTCTCGCGACCTCCTATCATGCCGGTCGCTTCCTGCAGCCGCGCAGCCCGCGCCGCAAAGCCTATTTCCCGGAGGACGGCACGATCTACTTCAAGCCAACCGCCGTCCGATGGGCCGATCTCGTGATCCAGCCCAAGGTGGCCGACGTGATCACGGAAGGTGGCGACGTTCTGGCCGAACTTATCCAACGGCGCGAGGCAGGCGGCCTCCAGGTGTCGTGCTGGACGGTCTGCCTGCACAATACCCGCCTCGGCATGCTTTATCCGCAGGCCGTCACCCGCAACGCCTTTGGCGATCCCAATTATTACAATCTGTGCCCGTCGCATCCGGATGCGCGCGCTTATGTCCGCGCGCTCGTCGCCGACGTTACGCACACTTACAAGCCGGACAGAATCGAACTTGAAAGCCCGTCCTTCATGGGCTTTGCCCATGAATACCATCATGAGAAGGATGGTGTCGGGCTGACGCCGGAAGACGACTTTCTTCTGTCGCTGTGCTTCTGTCCGTCCTGCCTCGCCCGCGCCGCTTGTGCCGGCATTGAAGGCCAGGCAGCGCGTGACCTCGTCAAGCAGTGGATTGCCGAGGCGTGTGAGCGCGCGGTGCCTGAACGGCGCTTTCCAGAATTTCCCGCAAGTGGCCTCGACACCTTTTTGCGCTGGCCGCAACTCCACGCCTATCTGTTGTGGCGGTTCGAGCCGGTGACCAGTCTTGTCGCCGAACTGCGCGAGGTTGCCGATCCGGGGACCCGTGTCCTCGTCATCGACCTGCGAGACGGCTGGCTCGGCGGCTGCGATCTGGCAGCGCTCGGCAAGGTCTGCGACGGGGCGATCCTTTGTGCCTACGACATGCAGGCCGGCGACGTGACGAGCCTGATGGCGGCTGGCCGCACCGCGCTCGGGGCAGAGAAATTCCTCGGCGCCGGCTACCGGCTCTTTTATCCGGAAATGGCAGGCCCTGAAATTCTCGCCGCCAAGGTGAAGCCAGCGCTGGCGCCGGACGTCGACGGTATCAATTTTTACAATTACGGCCTTGTCCCCGCCGCACGACTCGATTGGGTGCGTGCAGCACGACCTGGCTGAGCAAAACGATCGAGTGCAGTCGAAAGCGCGTCGCGGCTGAATGGATTCATGCGAGGCGCTTTAAGTCATTGTTATGCGTGACAGCGCTGTCCTGCCTCGCGACCTGTCATTTCCCTCGGCTCCATCACCTCGTGCTATCCAGGCGGGGCTGACGCGCAGCGAGCGAATGGACGCGATCGCCGGCCTCGTTCTGATACTGGCAGCCCTTAGCAAACACCCTGCTCGGAGCTTGAGGGGTGGCTGCCAGACCGACGATAGCCCGGTGTTACGCCAGACAGCGCAAAACACGTCGTCAGCGCGTGTGCCGCACAAGATAGGGTTCGACCAAGGCGCGTATTTCGGCAGCGGGCGCCGCTTCGCCGGCAGCACGCAGCGCCCGTTCGTAGCGTGCATAGTCGTCGACCGCGGCTTCGAAATCACCGCGCGACAGCCGCTCCCTGATCAGCGCCTTGTAGACGGGTCCGGCATCCGGATAGAGGTCCAGCGCCCTCAAATAGATCGAGCGCGCTTCCTGGACGTTCCCGGTTGTCTCCAGCCGCTGGCCGGTCCGCAATCCAAGATCGATCAGATCGCGACGCACTTTTTCAGCTGCGGCGAGCGACCAGAAGCTGGCTCGCTCGTGCAGGAACAACGGACCGGGGAATGCGAGGAACAGCGCTTCCGCTTCCGGTCGCAGCCCGGCCGCCTCGCCATTGGCTGTCGTTACGGATTTGAGCCGTGCATCCCAGTCGGCGAGGTCGACCCAGACCTTGTCCGACGCGAGGCGAAGCTTGCCTTCGCGCTGAACGATGAGGTCGGTCCGCCCGAGCAGCTTGCGTAGCCGATGCAGCGCCTGCTCGCATGCCGCCCGCGCCTGGTCGCCGTCGAGGTCGGGCCACAGCCAGTCCTGAACGGTCTCCAGCGAACAGGTATTGTCTTTCGAGATCGCCAGTACCCGCAGGATGTCGAGAGCCTTCGTCGATGGCTTGGCGCCGAGATTAAGAGGGTTTCCATCGAGTTCGAGCCGAAAGCCTCCGAGGACGTGGACCTTGAGCGGCCATGGCCAGGCCGTGGGCCGCCGTTGCGGCGCGTCCAATCGGCGTTCCCGGATAAGCGACCGGCAAAGCTTGGGCTCGATGCCGCGCTCAAGCGCATCGCCAAGCAGTTCGGCGAGCAATTCCGGAACGTTGAGGAGCACCATTGGCCAGCTGACGTCGCGCAGCGCCTCCATGAAGACCTTCAGCCGATCGCCGTAGCGTGGACCCTGGTCCCACAGGCTCTCCAGCGCGGCCGCTGCAAGAATGCATATCTCGGTTCGCTTGCGGGCGCCGCCGTTCAGCCGCGGCAGCAAGTCGCTGAGCAGCGCGGCGGCTTCGCGCGGCTTCCTGTCGGCGAGCAGCACCTGGAACTTCGTGATGCAGTGCGCCCAGCGCTCGACCATCGGCTCGTTGGCGGCCTCGCTCGCCGCCATGAAGCGCTCGCAATCCTCATAGGCGGCCGCGAAATCGCCTTGCCTGGCATGAAGCGCGGCATAGCAATTGGCGACGATGGCGACCTGTGTGCTGAAACGGCTGTCGGCGATCTCGGCCAGCCGCTCGACCACCTGGTCTAGCTCGGCAAAGTCGTTGCGGAACTTCATCTGCATCTGAAGATGATACAGGCCACCGAACTCCACACCCTTGAGCGACTCGCGCTCGCCAATCGCGATCGCCTCCCGCAACGCCGCTTCGGCCGACGGGTAGGGAAAACCCCGTCTCTTATACGGGAAGTAACGGCCGCTCTTGGCGCCAAACTCGACCAGCCACATGCCGAGCACCCAAGGCAGCACCTCCTTGTCGCTCAAATCCTCGACAACGCTGTCGACGGCCTTGGTGAACAGATCGGCCCGCATGACCGATACCGAATGCTCAATCAGCGTTTCGCTGGCAAGCAGCCGTAAGCCGCTTGGGTCGTGCTCGGGATTCCGGGTCAGCCGCTCCAGCAGTTCGGTTTCCAGCGCTTGCCCGTCCGGGCTGTTGCGGTAGTAGTCGTCGCCGAAGTTTAGCGCCCGCACCATGCCGATGCGCACCAGCATCGCTTCCTCGGAAGGCAGTTTTGGCAGGCCGCGCTCGATGATTTCGAACGCCCGGCGGGTCCAGGCCGAAAGACCCTCATAGGTGCGCCAACTGTCCGTCTTGACCAGAACCGCGCGCGACACCGTAAGACAAAGCCCGCGCTGATCGTCGGCCTCGCCAAAGGCATGCCATGCCTTCGACAGCCAGTGCTCTGCCGCGGCGTCGTTCGGCATGTGGGCCACGCCCAGCCAATAGAAATGCCAGCCGTTCATGAACGCTTCCGGCAACCGGCCGACCCATTCGATGAAGGTCGTTCGATGTCCCTGCGCCAAAACGGTCTCCGCCCGGCTCAGCATGAGCCCGCTCGCCTGGTCCCAGTCCTCTGCCTGCAAGGCGAGGTGTATGGCTTCGTCATATCGGCCGGCGTCGGCGAGGACCTTTGCCGCCCTTTGTTTGAGCGACTTCTGCTCTTCTGCCGTCACACGCTGTGCGAAGCGTCGGTCGAGGAAGTCCCGCAAGAGGTCGTGCAGGTGGAAAACGTCGCGGCTGTTTTCCGTTCGCGTGACCAGCAACTGCCGCCTGTAGAGCCTGTCGAGCAGCTTGCCCGCTTCGCTCGACCCGATCATCACGTCCGCCAGTTCGGCGCTGATTTCGGGCAGCAGATTGAGTTTCAGCAGCATGTCCTGGTCGGCGGCGGGAAGGGAAAGGAAGAAATGGCGGCCGAGAACGTCCGACAGGGCATTCTGCCCGCCGGGTGCTGTCCCGGTCGTGTCATCAGGGCCGACCGCCGAGCCGTGATCGGCGAGGAGAACCAGCCCGATCGCCCAGCCGCGCGCCGCTTCGACATCGACTGGAACGGCACCGTTCCTCGACCGCAGCTTGACGAAATCGCGTGCTTCCGATGTCGAGAATTCGAGCGCCCACCTGTCGACGACGGCCACTTGGCCCTTGAGAACGAGGTCGCCCAGTTCGTTGTGGGGCAGCGTGCGCGAGATGCAGATGCAGCGGACCGTGTCAGGAAGTTCACGGAACATCACCGAAAGCACCGCCCGGAATTCGGGCGTGTCGGCGTCCTGCAAATCGTCGAGGACCAGAATGGTGCCGGGCTTCAACCGCGCGAAGTAGGCTCTGAAGAAGCGCCTGGCGAATTCCTTCGGCTGCTCGGCATACTCGACGCCGAACACCGGCATGTCTCCAACCGCGGGTGAGGCGAGTGACTGCGCCAGATATTGAAAGAAGCGCGCGATATCCTGGTCGCCCTCGTCGATGCGGAACCACACATGCGGTGCCGCGACGCTTTCGAGGTAGTCGATGACCGCCGTCGTCTTGCCGTAGCCGGCCGGCGCGGCCACCCAGCATACGCTCGAACGCGATTTTTGACCGATCGCTTCGAGAACGCGGTTCCGCCTCAATATCCTGGCGCTGCGCGGCGCCGCCAGCTTGGCGATCCGGCCTGTGCCCGAGAGCGGGCGCCTCGCATCGGCGTCAATGGCGTCTAGGGCGGTCATCGGGGCTCCCGCTCGACCAATCATCGAGCGTCGGGTCGTGCCGTGATGACCGTCCCGCCGCCCAGATTGACCTTAGGGTAGCGCAATCGTGCGACAATTCGTAGGGGCTTCGCAGATGAAGCGGCAACGGCCGGGTGCAAGCGTCGCCTGGGTGCCTGCGCGACCTCGAGATCAGGCAGCAGACGCGGCCGAATTGCGAGCCGCAATCGGCGACCTCGCCGCGGCCCTCGACAGCAACAGCGTGAAGGAAAACCTGACAGCACGAAGCATCTCCGGGCCTGATAAGTCCCGACGGAATCTGTTGGGGCAACTGCACGGCCTGTTCGCATCGCGACGCCTCCGGCGGTCGCAGGCGCGTGGCGACGCCTGCCAAATCACAGTGCAACTTTAGAGCACGCGCACATACGGATCGCTCGCGGAATTCGATGTGCTGGCTCGCCGTACCAACTGCAAGCCGAGCATCGCTGCTACGATTTGAGCTCGCGCTGACGTTGCCGGTGCGAACGACCGGTCGTTCAATCGGCCGGGACGCTTTCCTGTCGCTCTCCGTTGGCTTTTGCGATGAAGCTGCGCCAACCGCCATAGGCCGAAATGTCGATCGCCTCTGACAACCCGGCGGTCTCAACCAGAAAGCCTTTGGCCGATGTCCCGTCATCGAGCTCGATCGTGCCTATGCCGAGCGGCGGCGGGATCGCGGCCACGAAGCGTCCGAACGCGTCTGGTGAAAGCCGCCAAACCTCGACATCGATCGACTTCCCGTGGCCATCGGCAACACGCACGAGCCCTGGCTTGGGCACGGACTGGCCGGCGAGCGCATAGAGCTGATAGGAGGCAACCGTCTTGGCGGCCCTGCTCAATCGCGCGCCAAGCGCGCAGAGCTGGCCATTGAGCGGCATCCCCGACAAATGCGCGCCGACGACCACGAGCTCGATCATGCCGTCATCGACGTCAGGGGTCTTGGCGACGCAGGCAGGCATTGCCCAACCAGTCGCGCCAAGACCGAGACCGCTGGCTCGATGGACATCACGGGCGAGCGCCGCCGTCAGGGCGTCCTTGCCGGCGGCAGCAAGCAAGGTAACGCTCATCGGCAGACCGTCGTCGCGCTTGCCCGTCGGCACGGCGATGCCGCACATATCGAGCAGATTGACGAAGTTGGTGTAGGTGCCGAGCCGGCTGTTGGTGACGATCGGATCGGCCAAAACAGTCTCCAGCGAATAGTGCGTCGGCGCCGTCGGCACGCAGAAAAGGTCGACCGAGGCGATGACAGGCGCGAGCCTGGCCTTGTGGGCCTGCAGCGCATAGAGGCCTTTGAAAGCATCCGCCGCGGAAAGTTTTCGTGCGCCGCCGATGATTGTGCGCGTTACCGGGTGCATGGCTGCCTCGCTCACGTCCATGAAATCCGCGATCGCCGCATAGCGCTCGGCCACCCAGGCGCCTTCGTAGAGCAGGTTGGCGGTAGCGTAGAAATCGCCGAAGGGAATTTCGATCAGTCGGCAGCCGAGCTGTTCCAGCGTCCGCAGCGCCGTTTCGAATCCCGCTTGCATGGCCGCGTCGCCAAAAAATTCCCGATCCGCTTTTACGGGAACCCCGACGGTCAGCGCGGATGGACACGGACCAAGCGGCGGCGCCGCGATAGCCTTCGAATAAGGATCGACGTCATCTTTGGCCGCCGCCGCCCTGAAGACGCTGTAGGCGTCATCGACGGTGAGCGCGAAGACGGAGACGCAGTCGAGCGTGCGGCAGGCCGGCACCACGCCTGTGGCCGACAGGGCGCCGACGGTCGGCTTCAGCCCGACGATGTTGTTGAGGCCGGCGGGAATGCGGCCGGATCCTGCGGTATCGGTGCCGAGCGCGAAAGAAACAATGCCGTGCGCCGTCGCCACGGCCGAGCCGCACGAGGAACCGCCCGGCACCAGTTTCGGATCGATCGCGTTTCGGGGGACCGGATAAGGTGTGCGCACGCCGACGAGGCCGGTGGCGAATTGGTCGAGATTGGTTTTTCCGACGACCAGCGCCCCGGCCGCCCTCAGACGCGCGACGACGGTGGCGTCTTTCGCCGGCAGGTAGGCATATTCGGCGCAGCCGGCCGTGGTCGGCATGCCGGCAACATCGATGTTGTCCTTGACCGCGAACGGCACGCCCCAGAGCGGCTTTGCCACGGGATCGAACCCGCCGAGTGCGCCGGCTTCGGCGAACAGGTCCGCCTTGCTCGCCAGATGGATGAAGATGCCGGGATCGTCCGCTTTCGCTATGCGCGCAAACACGGTTTCAATAATGGTAGTGCCCGACATGCCGGAGGCATAGCTCGCGTGCAGGCTGCCGATATCGAAGCGGATGTCGCTCATTTGGCCTCGTCCAGAATGATCACCGGCAGATTCCACTGGATCAGCACGACGCAGCCGTCTTTCGTCCACACCGAATGCTCGGTCCCGACCGGGTTCAGGATCACACTTCCGGGAAGATAGTCGCCATTCTCGTCGCTCTGGGTGCCTTCCAACACAACGATGGTTTCCAGTGCGACATGGCGATGGCGCGGCACGCCGGCGCCGGGCCGATAGTTCAGGATCGCGACGGAGGGTTCGGCCGGTCCGCCCTTGAGCAGCCAATGCACCGTGATGCCGTCGCGAAAATGCTCGAATGCCAGATCACGCCAGACCCCATGGATGAGAACCGGGTATGCAATGTTAGGCATCGGCAATTCCTTTGAGCACCTGGTCCGTCATCGCCGTCCAGCCGACGATCGCGCCCTGCGCCCTGATCATGGCCAGTGAGGCCGCCTTGAACTCCGGAAAATAACTCTCCGTCGCATCCTCCGCCAGCAGGCATTCGTAGCCGCGGTCGTTGGCCTCGCGCATCGTCGTCTGCACGCAGACTTCCGTCGTAACTCCGGCGAAGACGAGCTGCTGCACGCCGAGCCGCTTCAGGTCCTCGCCGAAGCTGGTAGCGTAGAACGCGCCCTTGCCGGGTTTTTCGATGACGATTTCGCCAGGCAGCGGGGCTACCTCGTCGAGGATCGCCGTTCCCGGCTCGCCGACGACCAGCACGCGGCCCATCGGACCGACATCGCCGATTCGGATCGACGGATTGCCGCGATTGCGCTTGGCCGGCGGCAGGTCCGAAAGGTCCGACCTGTGGCACTCCATCGTGTGGATCACCGGCAGGCCGGCGGCGCGAAATCCCTGGATCAGCCTTTTGACCGTCGGCACGATCGCCACCACCCGGCCGACGTCATTGCCGAGGCTGGCGCCGAAGCCGCCCGGCTCGGCGAAATCGCGCTGCATGTCGATGACGACCAGCGCCATCGCCTCAGGCTTGAAGGCGAACGGAAACGGCAGCGCGTCGATCTCCGCCATCAGTGATGTCCCGCCATATGCTCGCCGATCGTCTGCACGCTCGCCTGTGCGATCGGCGTCTCATAGACCAGCGCGCCGTCGGACATGACGAAGATGCGGTCGGAGAGCTCCAGCAGTTCGTCGAGGTCCTCCGACATCAACAGCACCGCGGTACCAGCGTTGCGTGCCCGCATGATACGGGCGCGGATTTCGGCGATGGCGGAGAAGTCGAGGCCGAAGCAGGGGTTCGACACGATGAGAAGATCGACCTCGCCGGTCAGTTCGCGGGCGAGCACCGCACGCTGCACATTGCCTCCGGAGAGCGACGAAATCGGCGAGGCGAGCGAGGCTGTCTTGACCTTGAACTGCTCGACCAGCCGCGTCGCATAGTCCCTGATGGCGCTCATCCGGATCCAGCTTATCGGCTTGCCGGCCTCGTTCAGGTCGAAGGTCCGGAATGCCATGTTTTCCGCCACCGTCATCCTCGGCGCGCAGGCATTGCGCAACGGTTCCTCCGGGATGAAGCGCACATTGAG
Source organism: Mesorhizobium sp. WSM4837 (assembly GCF_055811435.1). Taxonomy (NCBI): domain Bacteria; kingdom Pseudomonadati; phylum Pseudomonadota; class Alphaproteobacteria; order Hyphomicrobiales; family Phyllobacteriaceae; genus Mesorhizobium; species Mesorhizobium sp. WSM4837. The sequence goes on along the minus strand of NZ_JBVVQE010000013.1, from coordinate 7,331 downwards.
CGTGCGGGCTTCAGCGCGGCTGGCGCCGTAGGGCGATCCCTTCACCAGAACGTCGCCGGCATCACGCGTACGCTGTCCGGCAAGGACTTCTAGAAACTCCTTCTGGCCGTTGCCGGAAATGCCGGCGACACCGACGATCTCGCCGGATTTCACATCGAGCTCGACGATATTGATGGTTTTCAGGCCGGTGCGGTCGGGCGCTTTCAGCGCCTTCACCGTCAGGATTTGCCTGGCGCCGACGGGCACTGGAGCGCGGCTGTCGAGCGCGGCGATCGGCTGGTCACCGATCATCATCGCTGCCATCTGCTTGTGAGACAAATCCGATACTTTCCCCGTTCCTGTCAGTCTGCCCTTGCGCAACACAGTGATGTCGTCGGCAAACGCCGTCACCTCGTGGAACTTGTGCGAGATCATCAGCACGGTGAGATCGCCCGCCTTGGTCATGCCGCGCACGAGGCCCAACACTTCCTGCGCCTCGCCGGGGGTTAGCACCGACGTCGGCTCGTCCAGCACCAGAAAACTGCGGCCGAGATAAAGCTGCTTGATGATTTCGAGCTTCTGTTTCTCGCCGGCGGCGAGTTCGGCCACCTTGACGTCGAGCGGCAGCTTGAACGGCATCCGCTCCATGAATTGGGCAAGTGCGGCGCGCTCCTTGCGCCAGTCGATAATCCCCGGCACCTTTTCGCGGGAAATGACCAGGTTCTCCGCACCTGTCAGCGACGGGACCAGGGTAAAATGCTGGTAGACCATGCCGAGGCCGAGCGCCGAGGCGTCCTTCGGACCGGCGATCCCGATCTCGCGGCCGTCGACCAGAATGTCGCCGGCGGTCGGGTGATAAAAGCCCATGATGCATTTGACCAGCGTCGACTTGCCCGCGCCGTTTTCGCCAAGCAGCGCATGAAACGATCCCGCCGGCACCTTGATGGAGACGTCGTCCAGCGCGGTGAAGGCGCCGAAACGCATGCTCATGCCGATCGTCTCGACGCCAACCGCTCTTTTGCCGCGATCACTCATGATCGAACCTCATGGCAACTGGGCGACGAAGGACGCCGAATTGGACACCGCGCCGAACACGCCGCCTTGCATCTTGATCATCTTGATCGCAGCGAGATGGTTGTCGTAGTCGGTCGCCCCGCAGCAATCCTCCAGCATCACGCATTCGAAGCCGCGGTCGTTGGCTTCTCGCATCGTCGTGTGCACGCAGACGTCGGTGGTGATGCCGGTCAGCACGATGTTTTCGATGCCGCGCTGGTTGAGGATCAGTTCCAGGTCGGTGGCGCAGAACGAGCCCTTTCCCGGCTTGTCGATGATCGGCTCGCCTTCGGCCGGATAGAGGTCGGGGATGATGTCCCAGCCCGGCTCGCCGCGCACCAGGATGCGCCCGCAAGGTCCGGGGTCGCCGATGCCTGCATTGATGCGGCGCGAGCGCCAGCGCTTGTTGGCCGGCAGGTCGGCGAGATCGGGCCGGTGGCCCTCTCGCGTATGAATGATGGTGTAGCCCTTCGCCCGCATGGCAGACAGCACTGATCTGATCGGTTCGATCGGCGCCCGCACCAGCGAGAGATCGTAGCCCATATGATCGACATAGCCGCCCGGCCCACAGAAATCGGTCTGCATGTCGATGATGATCAGCGCCGTGTTGTCGGGCCGAAGCTCGCCATTGTAGGGCCATGGATAGGGATCGGCATCGATGTAGCGCTGCGTGACCTCGGCTCTGGCGTTCATTGAGAAAAACTCCAGTCTGGAAACGTCATTTGGTGATCGACAGTTCGCCCGGTGCGCCGGCCAGCGAACGGCTCGGCGACGAGGTGGCGATCATGATAACGAGGGTGAGAATGTAGGGTGCGGCGTAGAACAGATAGTAGCCTTGCGTGACGCCGACCGATTGCAGCGCCGGCCCCAGCGCGCCGGCCCCGCCGAACAGCAGCGCGGCGGCAAAGCAGCCGAGCGGGTTCCAGCGCGCGAAGATGACCAGCGCCACCGCCATCAGCCCCTGGCCCGACGAGATGCCTTCGGTCCAGCTGCCGGGATAGTAGAGCGACAGATAAGCGCCGCCGATGCCGGCCAGCGCGCCGCCGATGCCGGTGGCGATGAGGCGCACCGTATTCGGGTTGAGGCCCATGGCGCGCGCGGCATCGGAACTGTCGCCGACCACGCGCAGGATCAGGCCGGCCCGGGTGTTGCGGAAAGCCCACCACAGGAATACGGCAAGTGCTGCGCCGATCAGGAACAGCACATTGATGTTGAGCGCCGCCTGCACCTGCGGAACGTCGGACCAGCCGCCAAACGGGATGGCCGGCAGGTCGGGCGCCGAGGGCTGGATGAACGGTTTGCCGAAGAAGAAGGCGAGACCCGAGCCGAACAGCATCAGCGCAATGCCGATGGCGATGTCGTTAACGCCACGGAATTTGCAGATCCAGCCGTGGAACAGGCCGAAACAAAGACCGGCCGCGGCGGCGGCCAGCAGGCCGAGCCATGGTGAGCCGGTCATCACCGCGACGGCATAGGCGGTCATCGCGCCGAACACCAGTGTGCCTTCGAGACCGAGATTGATGCGCCCCGAACGCTCGGTGATGGCTTCGCCCAGCGACACGAAGATGAAAGGCGTCGACACCCGGATGGCGCCGCCGAGCATGGCGAGCGGAACGCCCCAGAGGCCGATCTCGGTTGCGCCCATCAGGCAGTTCCCTTCAGGAGATCGGGCCTCTTCAAGAGATCGCCCCTCTGCCAGAGGTCGGGATTGAAGGCCTTGAAGCGGCCGTAGAAGGTTTCGCTGAACAGGATGACGACGAAGAGCATGCCCTGCAGCACCAGCACGGTGGCGTCGGGCAGGTCCATGCGGCGCTGGATCAACCCGCCGGAGGCGTCGATGCCGCCAAGCAGGAAGGCGACCGGGATGATGGCGAGCGGATTGTGGCGGGCGAGGAAGGCGACCAGGATACCGGTATACCCATAGCCGGCGGCGAGCGAGGCGTTGGCGCTGCCTTGCACGGCGGCGACTTCCAGCATGCCGGCAAGGCCGGCAAAGCCGCCGGCCAGCGCGGTGAAACCGACAATCAGCGGTCCAACGGCAAGTCCCTGCACCTGGGCTGCCCTGACATTGCCGCCAGCGATGCGGGCGGCGAACCCCCAGCGGGTCTTTTCGATCAGCAGCCAGGACAGAATGCAGGCGATGATGCCGACGACCAGGCCCCAATGCACGTCCATGCCGGGAATGTTGCCGATGCGGTAGGCCTCAGCCAACGGCTCGGTCGACGGTTTGTTGAGCGAGGCGGGATCGCGTAGCGGTCCTTCCACCAGATGGTTCATCAGGGCGATGGCGATATAGGCCATCAAAAGGCTCGATATGGTTTCGTTGACGGCACGGTAGTGGCGTAGCGCGCCGACGGCACCGATCCAGATGCCGCCGGCGGCCAGGCCCGCCACGCCCATGGCAAGAATAACGAAAAAGGCGGGGGCGCCGCTGGCGGCCACGCCCATGGCAGCCGCGGCAACGCCGCCCAGCACGATCGCGCCTTCGCCGCCGATGACGACAAGGCCGAGCCGGGCCGGCAGCGCCACGCAGAGCGCCGCAAGCAGCAAGGGTGCGGCCCGCGACAGCGAATTCTGGACCGAGAACCACGAGCCGAAGCCGCCGCGCCACATCGTTTCATAGAGCTGCGCCGGCGATTTGCCGACCAGCGCGATGAACAGGCTGAACAGGGCCATGCCGACAATCAGGGCCGCGAGCGGGATGACGAGGGCTTCCGCCCGCCGGGCGATCCATTCGAGCGCCGTCGGATAGCTTTTGGCGCCGAGCATCACTGGCACGTTCGCGCTGCTCACGGTGTCTGCCATGGCCCCCGTCTCCGATCCATGCTCAAGCGGTCGAGCCGACGACACCCTCGACGAGATAGTCCATGCTTTCCAGTTCGATCGCGGCTTCGACGAAGGTCTGGCCCTCGGTTGCGACGACGTCGCCCTTGTTGTTCTTCAACGGCCCCTTGATTACGGAAAAGCCGCCCTTCATCATTTCGGCGAGCGTGCCGTCGAACTGTGCGCGCGCCGCCTCGCTGACGGCGGGCCCGAGCGGGCTCATCTTGACGAAGCCGTCGGCCAGTCCGCCGCGCGTGAAATTGGGCAGCGGTTTGCCGGCCACGAGGTCGTCGACGAACATCTTGTAGACCTTCGCCCAGTTCCATTCCGCGCCGGTCAGGTATTTTTCGGGCGCCAGCGGGCTCTGATTGGCATGGTAGCCGCAGATGAAGGCGCCGCGCCCCGCCGCCGTTTCGACCACCACTTTCGGGCTGTCGACATGGCAGGTGATGACGTCGGCACCCTGATCGACCAGTGCATTCGTGGCCTCCGCCTCCTTGACCGCCAGCGACCATTCGCCGGTGAAGATCACCTGGCAGGTGATTGCCGGGTCGACCGAGCGTGCGCCGAGCAGGAAGGAGTTGATGTTGAGCAGGACCTGCGGAATGGGCTTTGCCGCGACGAAGCCGATCTTCTTGGTCTTGGTGGCGTGGCCGGCGGCGACGCCGTTGAGATACTGGCCCATGCCGATATAGCCGAAATAGGAACCGGCATTCATCGGATGCTTGTCCTTGTTCCACATGCCGCCGCAATGGCGGAACTGCACGTCGGGGAATTTCGCGCACATGGCCAGCATGTGCGGATCGAAATAGCCGAACGAGGTCGGGAAGATCAGCGAGGCGCCGTCGAGGTTGATCATCGATTCCATCGACTTCTGGACATCGACCGTCTCGGGGACGTTCTCCTCCTCGACCACGGAGATGCCCTCGATGGCCTTCAATGTGGCGGCACCGTCGGCATGCGCCTGGTTATAGCCGTAGTCGTCCTTCGGTCCGACATAGATGAATCCGACAGTGACGGCAGCGGCGAATGCCCTGCTGATTGGGAATGACGCCGAGGCCAGGCCGAGCGCCGCTCCGGCGGCGGAGGTCTTGAGCAGATCGCGGCGGCTAAGCATGAATCTCTCGGTCATGTGAATGCTCCCTGTTGGACCCTTTCCGGGTCGATTAATTCCCTTCTCGTAAAGTGCATGCAATCACCATGCCAGTTCAAACGATGGATTTTATCCAGTGAAATCAGTCGGCGTGCCGATCAGCCGTGCTCAAGCGAAAGGCAATTGCATACACTTTTTGCCTTTCAATTAGCCAGTTTGACATCCAGATTAAAATTGAGGCATAGAGGACGCGCCCGAGTCGAAACTTCCGGCGAGCCACTTGCCGCACGGCCGCGAAAAAGACTGACGGAGGAGAATTGTCGGGGAAGCGCAGCTTGATCAGGTCGGGCACGACCGTCGATCAGATGGTGAGGGCGATCGGTGACCGGATCGTCACCGGCTTCCTGCGCCCCGGCGAAAAGCTCGACGAGGCCTCGCTTGCTGCCCGTTTCGATGTGTCGCGCACCCCCGTCAGGGAGGCGCTTGGCCGGCTGAGCGCCATAGGGCTGGTCGAAAGGCGGCCCAACCGCGGCGCCACCGTCGCCGTGGTGACGCAGGAGCACCTTGCCTCGATGTTCGAGAGCATGGCCGAGCTGGAAGCGATCTGCGCGCGGTTTTCGGCCGAGCGCATGACCCCCGCGGAGCGCCGCGCGCTCGAAATCGAGCACCAGGCATCGGCGCGCCTCGTGCAACTGGGTGCGGAGGAGGACTATGAGTATTTCAACACCGAGTTCCACACCCGGCTCTATCGCGGCGCGCACAGCAAGCACATCTATGAACTGACCGTCATGACCCGCAGCCGGCTGGCGCCGTTCCGGCGCGCGCAATTCATGCTGCCGGGCCGCTTGGCCAAATCCTGGCAGGAGCATGACGTCATCGTTACCGCGATCATGCGCGGTGACAGCGCTGCCGCAGGACAAGCAGCCAAGGATCACGTCTCCCTCGTCAGCGAGGCGAGCGCCGTCTTTGCAGCGGTTGACCCGATGAAACCGGCGGATTCGATCGGGATATCTTCCTAGTGGACAAAACCTGACGCGTGGTACCCGAAACGGAATACCGTTTTGACCCGAGGCGACCTATGTCTTGCGTGTAGCGAATGGCCGCTTCGCGCCTGATGTCGGTCGTTGGACTGATTGTGGCCGCCATCCAGGAGCGGACATCCGTCGCCTAACACCCTGATCGACCAGTGCATTGGTGGCCTCCGCCTCCATGACCGCCAGCGACCATTCGCCGGTGAAGATCACCTGGCAGGTGAATGCCGGGTCGACCGAGCGTGCGCGTTAGTTGCAACTTCACGAGTAGTGGAATGCCACGTGGTCAATATCGGTCCCCAACGTGAGCCCGTCTTCGATCTCGAATCGGGCGGCGGCCATGCTCGAAGCCAGCGGCGACCACAGGGTTTTGAGCTGCCGTCGTTGTCAACAAACCCCACAGGCGCTAAGCTCCACGCTGGGATCAGGCAATGGAAAGTACCGATGCCGGAGCAGATGCACGCCAGGTTTTTCCATCGGCTTGTCGCCCTGTTTTTCATCCTTCTTCTCGGCGCGCATCCCGCCAGCGCCCAGAACCACCCCGCTCCGACCCCGCTGTTCGACACTCCTGGCCTTGCCGCCGAGGCGTTGAAAGCCATCGCCGAGCGCATCGGGCGCGAGCCGCGGGTCGCGCTGGTGGATATCCGGGGCTCCGAGATGACCGTGCATGTGCAGGGCGCGCGCCCCCATCATCTCGACAAGTGGACCTGGATACGCGGCCGCGGCTTGATCATGGGCATGACGACGCAGATCCGCGGCCCGGAGATCGCCCAGCCGCTCGTCGCGACGCTCGACCCGACAACCGTCCTTTTTCCACTCGAACGCCTGCCGCTCGACGACCTGCCCGCACTGATCGACCGGATCTCGCCCCGCGCCATGCTTGAAGAGCCAGCACTTCCGCAGTCCATTCGGATCGAGCGGCAACTCCTGCTCGTGGGCGGCACCCGCGTGGGCGAGGCGCGGATCATGGTCCACTGGAACACCGGGCGCGAAAGCTCCTACGTTTACCTCAACATGGACGGCAGCATCCACACGGCCGATGTCTCGGGCACCTTTCGCGCCCGCGGCCTCGACATGGCGCGGGATGACTGGCATCTGCCGATGGCGGCGCAGGATCTCGCCTTCTTCGGCACCCACCGCAGCATCCTTCGGGTCGAGATCGAGCCGCGAGACATCGACGTGAGCTACATGGACCCGCAGAGCCGCAGCCAGACGACGGGCATGCGCTGGACGCTGAACGGCCTCAGCGTGAACGCGCCGGTCATAGAGATGCCTGCCACGATGCGGCCGCCGACCGAGGATGTGTTCGCCTTCACTGATATCGACTTCGCCATGCTGCCCGCGCTCAAGGC